>DASUBC010000297.1:0-3561 GCA_035763465.1 Thermomicrobiales bacterium | reverse complement strand
GTGGCCGGGCCGGTCAAGCAGGTGCTGCGTTCTGGCGTGGAGATTGTCTGGCGCGAGACGCGCTATCTGGACCCTGGTGAGCAGCGCGAAGCCTGCTCGCGGACCTGCCTGGCGCGCGGCGTGGGCCGCTTCGTCCTGGTGACGATGTCCTTCTGGCCGGAGGAGACGGCGCGCTGGATTCCGGTCTGGAACGAACTGCTGCGCTCGCTCCGCATGGGCGAGTACGTCGAGCCGACGACTGGCCGGCCGGCACGGTAGCGAGGCGGGCAGGGGGTCGCGGTCAACATCGAGCGTACGTGTTCAGAGTTCGGTAGCCTGGCAGGATGGGCACGGGATTGAAATCCCGTGCTGGGTGGGCTATGCCCGGACGAAGTCCGCGCAGCGGACTGGCGATAGATGGGCTGGTAACATCACAGATGCTGGAAAATCACAATCCGCACGGCGGATTTCGTCCGCGACTTGTCGCGCCCAGGCCCGGATTTCAATCCGGGGCCACCACCCGCTAGGCCAATTCGGCCGACCGAAGGGGAATTATGCTCATCAGCGAGGCCAGAGCGATCGCGCGCCAGTGGGTGCGTGACGAAGGTAGCCGTGTTCCAGGCTTCTGGGGCGCGTTCTTCCACGGTTCGACCGGCTGGCTGCCCGGTGACGCGGCGCTGCCGGCGACCTCAGATGTGGATGTCATGGTGGTTCTCGACGCTGCCGACCCGCCGGGCAAACCGGGCAAGTTTCGCTACGGAGGTATGCTGCTCGAAGTTTCGTACCTGTCGCGCGACCAGGTGCGGTCGCCAGAGCAGGTGCTGGGGCAGTCGCACCTGGCCGGGAGTTTCCGGACGCCGAGCGTCATCGCGGACCCTACGGGCGAGTTGACCAGCCTTCAGGCGGTGGTCGCCCGGAACTTTGCCGGGCGCGTGTGGGTCCACAGGCGGTGCGAGGCCGTGCAGACCAAGCTGGTTGGCAATCTGCAATCGCTGCACGAGACCAGGCCGTTTCATGAGAACGTGAGCGCCTGGCTGTTCGGGACGGGACTCACGACCCACCTGCTGCTCGTGGCCGGGCTGCGAAACCCGACGGTGCGGCGGCGCTACGTGGCCGTGCGCGAACTGCTGAGGGACTACAATCGCGCGGCGTTCTACCCCACGCTGCTGGAATTGCTGGGCTGCGCCGATATGAGCCGCGACCGCGCCTTACAGCACCTCGCCGCGCTCACTGAGGCGTTTGATGCAGCGTCAGCGGTCGTCAAGACGCCGTTCTTCTTCGCGTCCGACCTGAGCCAGGCGGCCCGGCCGATTGCGATTGACGGCAGCCGCGACCTCATTGCGCGCGGCGACCAGCGCGAGGCGGTCTTCTGGCTGGTCGCCACCTACGCCCGCTGCCAGCAGGTTTTCCAGCACGATGCGCCGGCGTTGCTGGAACGGTTTCGGCCCGGCTTCGCGCGCCTGCTGGCCGACCTCGGCATCACGTCGCTCGCCGACATGCGGCGGCGCGGTGCCGAGGTCGAAGCCTTCCTGCCTCAGTTATGGGCGGAGGCAGAGGCCATCATGGCGGCGAATCCGGACATCAAATGACGGCCCTCACCCCCTGACCCCCTCTCCCGCCCTACGGGCGAGGGGGAACACTACTCAGCTCACAGGCAGTTCGCACTCGCTCGCGCACGGGAGAGGGGGCCAGAGGGTGAGGGCGGCGCTACGGCGCCAGGGTCAGCGCGTCAATCTCGGCTAGTTCTTCGGGAGGGAAGTCGAGGTTCGCCAGCGCGCCCACATTTTCCTCAATTTGCGCGACACGCGATGCGCCGATGAGCGCGCTGGTAACGGCGGGTAGGCGCAGCACCCAGGCGAGCGCGAGCTGCGCCAGCGTCTGCCCACGCCGCTGCGCGAGGTCGTGCAATGCGCGCACTTTTGCCAGCCGCTCCGGCGTCAGGCGGCGCTCGGCGCCGGCCTCACCCCAGCGCAGCGCCGCGCGCGAATCGGCCGGCACATCCGCGCCCAGGTACTTCTCGGTCAGCAGCCCGCTCGAGAGGGGTGAAAAAGCGATGAAGCCGGCGCCGGCACGCTCCGTCTGCGGCAGCAGGTCGCGCTCCAGTCCCCGGTTCAGCAGGTTATAGGACGACTGCTCGATGGCGATCGGCGCGAGGTGACGGCGCTCGCCGGTGCGGACGGTATCGGCGAAGTGCGCGCCGGAGAAGTTGCTCACGCCGGCATAGAGCACCTTGCCCTGCCGGATGAGCAGGTCGAGCGCGTCAAGGCTCTCGTCGAGCGGCGTATCGGGGTCGGGCCGGTGCAGGTAGAAGATGTCGAAGTAGTCCAGCCCCATCCGCTTGAGGCTCTGGTCGCACGACGCGACGAGATACTTCTTGCTCAGTCCGTTGCCATACGGTCCGGGCCACATGCGATAGCCGGCCTTGGAACTGATGATCAGTTCGTCGCGCGGCAATTCGCGCCGGATAATCGCGCCGCAGGTGATTTCCGACTGGCCTGGCGGCGTGCCGTAGTTGTTGGCGAAGTCGAAGTGGGTGATGCCCAGGTCGAACGCGCGCAGGAGACACTCACGCGCAACTTCCGGTCCACGATAGCCGCCAAAGGTCTCCCAGCCGCCAAGCGAGATGGCGGGCAATTGCAACCCAGTGCGCCCACAGCGGCGATAGACCATCCGGTCATAGCGATCTTCGGCATATTGTCCCGTGCGCCCGCCAGCGATGCCCGTCGCCGCCAGCGCCTCCGCCTGTGGTATGTCGTCGCTCATCGTCCTGCTCCCTTACTCACCTCGGTCGTTCACTATTCGCGCGGGTCGGGCACAGCGAGCGGCTGGCCGCCCGCGTCGGCCGACTCGGCCGCGACGATGCCGGGCAGCGTGTAGTCCAACCCCCGGTAGACGTCAATCGGTGGAGGACCACCGTTCCGAATCGCCGCCAAAAAATCTTGCAGCAGCCAGAACTCGCTCGTGCCGTGACCGCCCTGGCGCGCGGTCTCCGGCGCGGCGAGGCGTTCGGGGATGTAGCGCGGCGCCTGGTCGGCCAGCGCGTGCCAGTGGGCGGGCGCGTGAAAGAGCGACGGTTCGTGCTCGTCGGCCAGCCAGACCTTGCTCGTGTCGCCGAAGCCGTGCCACGACTCATAGCAGCCGGCCGTCCCCTGCACGGCGTAGAAGGCCATGCGGTGCGGGCGCGGCGAGACATGGTCCACGCGCACACGGAACGTGGCGCCGCCGGTCGTCACCAGTTGCAGCAGGTGCATCGTCGGCAAATGCACCGCCGGGTCGAACTTGCCGCCCGGCACGGCCAGCGCCGTCACCTGGGCCACGCGGTCGCCGGTGATGTAGAGGAGCGGCCCGAGACTGTGCGTGCAATAGACGCTCAGTTCGCCCCGCCCGCGCCAGGTCAGGCGGCCCGCGTCGTCGTACCACAGCCCCCGGCAGTCGTGGACATACTCGCCCTCGCCGTAGTAGAGGTCGCCGAAGCGGCCCGCGTCGTGCAGCCGCTTCACCAGCTCGACCTCGTCAAGGTAGCGGTAGTTTTCGGCCAGCATGTAGAGCGCGCTGCTCGCTCGCGCCGCGTCCACCAGGTCG
>DASUBC010000296.1:0-23952 GCA_035763465.1 Thermomicrobiales bacterium | reverse complement strand
GACGGCGGCAACACGGTGCTGGTGATCGAGCACAACCTCGACGTGATCAAGAGCGCCGACTACATCATTGACATCGGCCCCGAGGGCGGCCATCGCGGCGGCCAGATCGTCGCGACCGGCACGCCCGAAGAAATTGCCGAGAGTCCGGTCTCCTTCACCGGCCAGTTCCTGCGCCACGTCCTGCGCCAGCGGGAGGCGATCGCGGCGGACTGATCCGGCCCTCATCCCCGGCTCGCCAGGCCCCTCTCCCGCGACGCGGGAGAGGGGCCATTTCCTCGCTCCGCCAGCACGGTCTCAGCGCCAGGGAATCCTTGCGGTGAGCGCGAAGCCGCCGCCTGACGAGCGATTGGCGCTGCGTTGCTACGCGGTGCTGCTGCGCCTGTATCCCGAGCGGCGCCGGCGGGCGTTCGGCGCGCAGATGTTGCAAACGTTCAGAGACGAGTATCGCGACCGGATCGCTCAGGACGGCAAAGCAGGGCCAGCGCCGCGCAATGAACGAAGCAATGCTGCGCGCGTTGCCGGACTGGACAGCCCAGCATCCACTGTCATGGACGCGGGGGCAGGCGCACAGCAAGCCGCACTCTGATCGCACGATCAGCCAGGCACCTGGTCGAGCGGTCAGCGCGTACAAACGCTTCGATCAGCAGGCCCAAATTTCCTCTTGTCAGCCTATTTCGTGGCTGTTACTATTGAGGCGGTCAGAGAACCCACGCGACGGTGCGATCGTCGCGTTCCCGACGGAGGGAACGCTCTTGAACGCACAGGTGCTTGTCCTTAATCAGAATTACGAACCGCTCAACATCTGCAACGCCAAGCGCGCCCTGGTGATGGTCTTCACCGGGAAGGCGGAGATCTTGGAGATGGACGGCCTTGTCCTGCACACGATTGACCAGGATTTCCGCGCGCCGTCGGTCATCCGGCTGGCGACGCTGATCAAGCGCCCGCGCCCGCAGGTCAAACTGACGCGGCGCGAGGTCTTCATTCGCGACCACTATACCTGCCAGTATTGCGGCCGGCAGACGCGCGACCTGACGATTGACCACGTCGTGCCGAAGTCGCGGCACGGCGCGCATACCTGGGAAAATCTCGTCAGCGCCTGCAAAGAGTGCAACCACCGCAAGGGCGGCAAGACGGTGCAGGAAGCGCGAATGCGCCTCTTGCACGAGCCGTACTGCCCGCGCGCGGGCGCGTACTACACTATCCAGCGCAAGCTCAGCCACGAACTGCGCGAAGAATGGCTGAAGTTCATTCCCGGTTTCGAGCCGCTCAGTAGTCCGGGCAGCGCCCTGGTCTATGGAGGGAATGACTGACACCGCGCGCTCGCCATCGTGTATATTCTCTCCGCCGGACCCTACCACCGTGTAGGGTCCGCGTTTTCTGTGTTGAGACGGAGCAATGACCGGACACTGGACTGCGTATGACACTGCCGCTGAACGGGCCGCCTGGCGCCGCCACGGCCGCCTGCGTGTCCGGCTCCTGACCACCAGCAGGAGTTCCAGCCCCTCGGGAGGAGGGGCAGCTGGACGGCAGGACGGGTCGTGAGGGCATGAGGGGAGTAGGACAGCGCAGCGCTTGACTGCGGGTGCGGCGCCGTTGAGGGCGCCCTGGCGGTTGAAACTGCAGGCTGAAGGCGGCTCCGCCGCCACGAAGTCCGCCTGCGCGGACTGGGTTCGTTGCGAGGCCAGGGCTGGTAATAACCACAACGATAGGCCAGCCCCAGTCCCGCGAGGGACTTCATGGTCGCAGGTCAACTAGCGCCGAATGAATTCGGCGGCTGCCAGCAGCGGCATCGTGCCTAATTTGCCGGCACAGTGCTGTCCCGCAGCAACTCACGCGCTCACGCACCCATGACTCACGACTTCATAAGGAGATTGATCATGTTGGACTTACGATACCTGCGCGAACACGCCGACGAAGTGCGCCGACGCTACGCGACGCTCTATACCGACGCGCCACTCGATGAGGTGCTTGCGCTCGACACACGTCATCGCGCTCTGCTGGCCGAGGTAGAGGAGGCGCGGGCCGCGCGCAACGCCGGATCGAAGGCGGTGAGCCAGACGAAAGACCCGGACGAGCGCAACCGGCGCATCGCCGCGATGCGCGAACTCGGCGACCGCCTCGCCACGCTGGAACGCGATCTCGGCGCAGTAAAGACGCGGCTCGACGCGGCGCAGCTCGAACTGCCCAACCTGCCTGACCCCGACGTGCCGGTGGGCCGTGACGAGGCCGAGAATGTCGTGGTGCGCCACTGGGGCGAGCAGCGGCAGTTCGACTTCGCGCCACAACCTCATTGGGAACTCGGCCCAGCGCTGGGCATGATTGACTTCGAGCGCGGCGTCAAAATCTCCGGTTCGCGCTTCTACCTGCTCACGGGCGTCGGCGCGCGGCTGCAACGGGCGATCATCGCCTGGATGCTCGACCTGCACATCAACCAGCAGGGGTACACGGAGATTTATCCGCCCTACCTAGTCCGCACGGAGACGCTGGTGGGCACCGGCCAGTTACCGAAGTTCGCCGACAACCAGTATCACGACGAGTCGTCCGACTTGTGGCTCATCCCGACGGCCGAGGTGCCGCTGACGAACATGCACGGCGAGGAGATTCTGGAGCCAGGCACGCTGCCATTGAATTATGTCGCGTACACCGCCTGCTTCCGGCGCGAGCAGTTCTCGGGCGGGCGCGATACGCGCGGTATCAAGCGCGGCCACCAGTTCGACAAGGTCGAGATGGTGAAGTTTGTCGAACCGGAGCGGAGCGACGACGAACTGACGCTGCTGGTGCAGCAAGCCGCCGCCGTACTGGAGGCGCTGGCAATCCCTTACCGGGTCGTGCAGATGTGTACCGGCGACCTGTCGTTCACGGCGGCGAAGAAACTGGACCTGGAAGCCTGGGCGCCCGGCTGCGGCGAATGGCTCGAAGTGTCGAGCTGCTCGAACTTCCGTGATTTCCAGGCCCGGCGGGCCAACATCCGCTACCGGCCCACGGAGGGCGCGCGTCCCGCGTACGTCCACACGCTCAATGGGTCGGGGCTGGCGCTGCCTCGCACGCTGATCGCGATCATGGAAAACTACCAGCAGGCCGACGGCTCGATTATCGTCCCCGACGTGCTGCGGCCCTACCTCGGCGGGCTAGCGCGGATCGGCCCTGCCGACTGACGCAGGCTGGCGCGGTTTTCGAGGGCGCTATCCGCCAGGAGCACGGCTGATGCAGCGTGGCGCTCTGGCGCGCGTGCTATACTCCCGAATACACAGATCAGGAAGAGTGCGCCAGAATGTCGCCGATGATCGCCAGCGCCTGCCCGGTCCCCGGTCCTGCGGAAATCGCGCTTCCTGGACAACCCGGCGCGCGGCTTTCGGCTGTGCGGCAGAACATCGCGGCGCCGGCGTACTCGGCGGTCCTATCGTCTGCCGGATTGTACTGGTGGTGAACGCGTAGCTGGACGCCCTGGTGGCGAAGGAACCTGCGCGAATGTCCGCCGCTGAAACGAGCGGCGCGCATGAGGAAGCGCCGCCGCTACTCAGAATCCAACTGTTGGGGGTGTTTCGGGTGTGGATCGGCGCTGCCGCGATCCCCGACACGGCCTGGCAGCGCGGCCGGGTGGCGAGCCTGCTCAAGTTGCTCGCCCTGGCGCGGGGACACGAACTCGGACGCAACGAGCTCATTGGGCGCCTCTGGCCGGACCGCCCGGCTGCCGCCGCCGCGAACAATCTCCGCGTGACCGCTCACACGCTCCGGGCCACGCTCCAGCGAGCGTCGCCCGCGCCCGGCGGCCGGGGCTGGCTGGTGAGCGATCAGCACGGGCTGCGCCTCGACGGGCCGGTGTGGACCGACGTTGCGGACTTCGAGCGCGCCGCGCAGGCGGGAACCGATGCGGACGCCGTGCAACGCGCGATCGCGCTCTACACCGGCGACCTCTTGCCGGAAGACCCCTATGCCGACTGGGCGGCAGGCCGGCGCGAGACCTTACGGCAGCAATACCTGGCTCTCCTGGTCAAGCTGGCCCGGCTTGCAGAGCAGCACGACAATCGGGCCGCCGCCATCGCGGCGCTGGAACGGCTGGTCACCGCCGAACCGGCGCGCGAGCGAGAACAGCGGTGGCTGATGCGCCTGTATGTGCAAGGCGGGCAACGCTTGCTGGCGCTCCGGCACTACGAGCAGCTGGTGGCAATCCTGCATCAGGAACTTGGGGTCGCGCCGCAAGCGGTCACGCGGCGCCTCTATGAAGCGATCCTGGCCGGGGAAATGCCGCCAGCCCGCGCGGCGCCGGACCTGGCGGAACTTGCGCCACCCGCGCGCCGGGGGACGCTGCCCGTGCCGGCGACGAGCCTCGTGGGCCGGCGCGCGGAGCTGGCGCACCTCACGGAGCTGCTCACTAGCGCCCGGCTCCTCACGCTGACCGGGCCGGGTGGCGTCGGTAAAACCTGCCTGGCGCTTGAGGCGGCGCGGCGGGTGGCGGATGACTATCCTGGCGGAATCTGGCTGGTCGATCTGGCGAGGACTCAAGGCCAGGCGGTGCGGGACACCGTGGCGGCGTCGCTGGGGCGACCCAGCCAGCCCGGAGCGGCGACGCTTCCCAGCCTGGTCGCGGCGTTGGGCCCTGAACGGTCGTTGCTCATCCTCGACACCTGTGCCCGTGTCATCGAGGCGTGCGCGGCCCTGGCCGAGGAGCTGCTGTGGTCGCTGCCGGCGCTCTGCATCCTTGCCACCAGCCGCGAGCCGCTGCGCGCCAGCGGTGAGCGGGTCTGGCAGGCACCACCGCTGGCGCCTTATGAGCATTCGGACGCAAATGCCTTCCATCCAACGCCGGATGACGCGCTTGCCCTCTTTGTTGCGCAGGCGCGGTCGGCCTTACCAGGCTTTCAGCTGTCAGAAACCGAGGCTGCTCGCGTGACGGAGCTCTGCCGCCAGTTCGAAGGACTGCCATTGGGAATCGAACTGCTGGCGACGCTGGTGACTGAGCGGCCAGGCGAGGAACTGCCCGGTCAGATTGAGGCGTTGTGGACCAGGCTGGTAACGGCGAACCCGGAGACGACGCCGCGCCACCGCTCGCTCCGCGCATCGTTCGAATGGGACGAAGCGCTGCTGAGCGAGCCTGAGCGGACGTTACTTTACCGGCTCGGCGCGGACGACGGACCGTGGAGCCTGGCCCAGATCGAGGTGGTGTGCTCCGGCGGCGTGATTGAGGTTGCCGCCGTGCTGGGCCTGCTGACACGGCTGGTAGACCTGTCGCTCGTCCGGGTCACCACAGACCGCGACGACGAGCGGCGCTATCGCCTGCCGCCGCTCGTGCGGTATTTCGCCAAAACGCGCTTGGGGGAAATCGGGGAGGCCGAGCTGCTGCGGGGGCGGTGCCAGGCGTGGCACGCCGCGCTCACCCAGGAGCACACCGGACAGGCGTAAGCGCGGCTACCCGCTCGCCCGGCCCTGAGCCGAACCGCGCCTGGATTAATGCCGCGTTAATGCCGGTCACGTACACTGCTGCCACTCGCCAGCGGGCGCAAACAAGCCATGATCCCCCCAGGAATATGAGAGGAGGGCGCCGATGCCACTGTCCGAAGGATATGGCGTTGTCGTGGGCACAGTGATTGCCCAGTATCTCGAACCGGAGAGTACCAACGACCCCTGGCAACAGTACGATGTGTGGATTCGCAAGAGTTCGTCGCGCGACCCCGGCTCGGCGGCGATTCAGCCCCACGGCGAGCCGCACTACGTGATCTGGGTTGACACACGGGACGGCGCGTTCCGCTGCGGCGCGAACCTGAAGTCCACGCCGCAGGCCAAGGTGCTCTATCGTGAACTCGCACTCCCACGCACGATGTTCGACAACCTGCTCGGCTTGCCCTCGGGCTTTCACGAATTGGTCGCCGATGGCGCGTCGGGCGCCCTCGACTTCATCCGCGACCGCCGCTTACAGGATGATACGGTGGAGTGGCAACAGATCACCGGCATGGAGGTCGTTCAGCGGGTGCAGGACAAGCTGAAAGTGGCGATGCGCGTGCTGGTTTTCGGCGAGCCGTACTTTTCGCCCCTCCCCGGCCTGCACAATATCCACATGAACCAGGGCGATCCCGTCACCATCCCCCAGGCCGGCGAGAATGGCATCTGGCAGGATGGCGGGATCATCCTGGAGGACCAGACTGGACCGGACGACTTCAGCCCCGCGCCGCTGGTCTCAGTCTTCCTGATCAAGTTCCTGACTCAGTCACTCCATACCGACGATTACGGTCATCCGTGCCCATGAGGCGCGCCGCCGCACGGCCGCCCAGGATCAGCGACCGTGCGGCGTGCCGCGATAGCCGTGCGTGCGGGCGTACCAGCGGAAGTAGGTGGCGTAGCGGAGGCATTCGTTGTTGGTCAGGATACGCGGGGAATCTTTCGCGCTCGCGACCAGCCACGGTGGTTTGTAGTCCGGAAAGCGCAGCGGAAGGCCATCAGGCGCCTTCGGATCGCACGCCGCGCTGCCGAATTGCTCGAAGTACCCGGTCGCCGCCTGGAAGATGGCGCGCGTGTCATCGCGCGTCAGGAAATCGGACGCGCTCCATTGCGCGGTGCCCGCCCTGTACACCTCGAACGCGTCGTTGAGCGTTTCGGCATAGTCCAGATGCAGATGCTCACCGGCCGGCGTCGTGTAGTCGAGGCCGAACAGCGAACCCTGGATCGGCAGTGGGGCGCTCTTCAGCTGACTGGGATCCGCGCCGGGCGGGTTGTAGAGGTTGTAGAGGATATTCGCGACCGCCGCGACTTTGGGGTCGCGCTGCAAGTATACGACCCGCTGGACCCGCCCAAGCGCCATCATGCCGCTGCACTGGGCGCATGGTTCGAGCGATGTGTAGATCGTGAAGCCGGGCAGAACCTTGGTATAGATTAGGTCCCTGTGGACCGTGGATGGGGTGTCCTGCATACCGAAATCGTTGGGTAATGGTGGCGGCCCAGCCGGGGCGTCGTCAACGCGCCGGAACGCCCCGACCGCCTCCGGCTGATCAATGCCGAGCCAGAGTTCCTGCCGCACCCAATCGGCGACCGCCTGCGGCGACAGCCCGGCGGCGCTCACCGGCCGTTTGACGTCATCGTAGAGCGTCAGGGTGAACAGGCGGCGCAGAAGGCGAGCTTCGGCGTGCTCTAGCGAGCTGTTGAACAGCAGGTTGTGATTGAAGTCGAAATCAATGACCCGGCCGAACGGGTCCACGGCGATCGCCCCGATATTCTGGCCCTGCACAAACTCCCGCCCGCCGCCAGGCTTATCGCGCGTGTTCTCGTCCCACTGATCCTCGACCAGCGCCATCAGCAGCAGCGCGAAGATAAGGTGGCGCTCCTTGACCTCGTCCATCATTTTGCTAATCAGGCCATCGTCGTCCTGGGCGTCAGCCGGCACGGTCTGCAAATCGCGCAACGTGGGGTCGGCGGAGTTCGTCGTCGCCTCGCTCATGCTCACCTTCTCCATCTATCGCCTCCAATCCGTTCCCGGTTTCATCGAGCCAACCAGCCGCCTCACCAGCGGCGTGGCCGGGGAGCACCCGCCAGCCTTCCTCCCAGACCTCGACCGACCGGGTTGTGCCCATGTCCTGGCGGGCGAGGGAGAGATACCGCTGATAGACCGCCTGATGATAGGGCGGGATGGGCACGGAGAGCGTTTGCCGCGCGCCACGGGTGGCCGCGAAGAGCCGTAGCGCCAGTTCGGAAGCCCCACACTCAACGGCGAGCATGGCGACCCCCTCCAGCACTTCCGCAACCCCCAGCACATCGCCGAGCTCCCGGCGAAGATTGAGCGCATCAGCGAGCAATGCCCGCGCCGCCGGGCGGTCGCCACGCCGGAGGGCCAGACGAGCCAGGGCCATGTGCGAGATCGCGACGCCGTGCCGGTCGTGCAGGTGGCGCCGGAGATCCAGACCTGCACGGTAGAACGCCGCCGCCTCGTCCAGGCGCCCTTGAGTCTCAGCGATCAAGCCCAGGTTGGTGAGCAGGATCGCGTCGGTATGCTGCGAGCCGAGGCTGCCGAGCGCGCGGAACATGCGATGGCTCCGGGCGTGCAGGCGGGCGGCGCGATCCGTCTCCCCCTGCGCCTGCGCCACGATCGCCAGGTTCGCCAGGAGCAGCGCGCAGCGTGCGCGGTCCCCGCGCGCCCGCGCCCTGGACAGGCTCTCCTCGTACATCAGGCGCGCATACTCGTAGTCGCCGTGCCATTCGACGACCAGCCCGAGGTTATTCAGCAGCGAGGCGAGCAGGTTTGCGTCGTCCAGCTGCCGGGCCAGGCGTAGTCCCTCGCGGTAGAGCTGGGCAGCTTCGGCGAAGTTCCCCCGGCGGCGGGCCAGGTTGCCGGCGCGGCTGTAGGCCCAGCCGCGTAGCGCGTCGTACGCCGTCCCCGCCGGGTGGGCCGCCGCGCGGGCCAGGTTCTCCTGCCCCTCGACAAACTGGCCGCGCACATCCCAGTGAATGCCCAGCGCCACCGCCAGGCGCAGCGCCCGATCGCCGGCCGTGTCCCAACTCCAGGCCAGGGCAGCGCGGAGATTGTCACGTTCCTGATCGAGCTGTTCGAGCCAGGGAAGGTCCAGCGTCCAGCGACCCTTCGCCTGGCCGGATTCCGCCAGCGCGAGATAGAACTCGGCGTGGCGCTCGGCAACCGGGGCCAGCCCATTGCTCATGACCAGGTGCTCGCGGGCGAACTGGCGAATCGTTTCGAGCAGGCTGTAGCGCGCGGAAGAACCTGGCAGAACAACCTGCGCCAGCGACTTACTGATCAGCGTAGCGAGGAGGGCGCGCCGGTCCGCCGGGCTGCTCCCCACATCGGCACAGACCAGGTCAACGGCCTCGGCGGTGAAGCCCCCGGCGAAGATGGCGAGTTCGCGCAGAAGTTGCTGCTCGCGTGGACCCAGCCGGGTGTAGCTCCAATCCAGCGCGGCGCGGAGCGTCTGCTGGCGGGGGAGGGCCGTCCGCCGGCCGCGAGTCAGCAGGCGGAAGCGGTCGTCCAGGCGCGCCACGATCTGCGCGATCGAGAGAGTCGAGACCCACGCCGCTGCCAGTTCCAGAGCCAGCGGCAATCCGTCGAGCTCGCGGCACAACCGGGCCAGAACCGGGGCGAGTTCGCGGGTGACGACGACCGTTTCGCCCGCATCCTGCGCGCGTTGCAGAAATAATTGCCCGGCTTCCGAACCGAGCACCGTCTCTGGAGTCGCCGGTTCGGATAGGGCGGGCAGCGACAGTGGCCCCACCGGCCAGGCAACCTCGCCAGGCACGCCGAGCGGTTCGCGGCTCGTCGCCAGTATCCGCAGCCCGGGCGCGGCGCCGAGCAGCGCGGGCACGAGCGCCGCGCAACTGGCGGCGAGATGCTCGCAGTTGTCGAGAACAAGGAGCAGATGTTTCGCGGCCAGGTCAGCGCGTAATGCCTCAAGGACCGAACGATGCGGCCCTTCGCGAACGCCGAGCACGGACGCCACCGCCTGCGGAACCAGCGCCGGCTCGGCCAGCGAGGCCAGTTCAACCAGCCAGACGCCGTCGGCATAGCTGGTATGCAGCGCGTTCGCGACCTGGAGGGCGAGGCGCGTCTTGCCACACCCGGCCGTGCCGGTGAGCGTCACCAGGCGCGGACCGGCGCTGGCAGCGGTAAGCGCGGCGCGCAATGCCGTCAGCGCCTGCTCCCGTCCCACGAACGTGGTTAGCTGGCCTGGCAGATTGGTGGCCCTGGTGCGTTGGTCGTCACCGCGTCCGCCGTGACGGAGGCCAGCTGCCAGGCGGGTTAGTTCGCGCTGGGCGCGCTCGTGGGCCGGCTCGTGCGCGAGCACTCGCTGGAGTGCGGCCAGGGCGGCCTCGGGGACGTTGCGCTCCTCTTCCCAACGGGCCAGTTCTACCAGTAAGCCCAGGAAACGGCCGCGCAGTGACTCGCGCCGGGGCGCGAGCCAGCCCTCGATCAGCTCATCAGCCACCAGATCGCCGCGATAGAGTCCGACCGCCTCCCAGCCGCGCGCAGTATCGCGCGTCTGGAGCGCCTCGGTGACGTTCGCTTCGAACAGGGCGACATCGAGCCAGAGCTCGTCGTGCGGGTCGAGCAGCACGACTTCGCCGATCAGCGGGATGGGCAGCGGCGCGAGCGCATGGCGCGCCGCGAAGAGCGTGACACGCAGATTGTTCGCCGCCGCGTCGGGATCGAAGTCTGGCCATAGCAGATCCATGGCCTGTTCGCGGTGGAGGCGCCGGCCGGGCGAGAGCGCGAGGAGTGTGACCAGGGCACGCGCCTTATGCAACTGCCAGGCGGCGGGGTCTACCGCGCGCTCGCCCACTGCCGCGCGGAAATCGCCCAGCAGCGAAAGTCGCAGGTGCGGTTGACTACCAGCGGCGCGACCTGTGTTTGTCTCCATATCGGCCTCGATTGAGGACGATCGTAGCTACTGGCGCGGCCGGTTGTCAAGGCCGGCGCACCCGCACCCGCAGGACTGCCTCTCACGATAGGCCGCGAGCATTAACTGACCATTAATGCCGGGGCAGGGCGCGTGTCTCGTCAGCGCCCGCCGCCGGTCGGCCGGCCGGATCGCCCTTCGCCGCGCCTGCGGTCTCATTAATGGCCGGCTAATGGCGGCACCCTACACTCGCCGCAACGCCCCTGGTTGAACCCTGGGCGACGCTGGAGCCGGCCGGCACAGGCACGAGAGCGCGCCGCGCCCCGAATCTGGAAGGAGCGAGCTATGGTCCACTGGAACCCGGATATCGTCTACTTCCTGGCCATCGAACGACACTGGGAGGACATGGCGCGCGGTAAGGAGGCACAGTGGCTGGCCGCCATCGTGGGCACGCAATCGGCGCGTGACCGCCTCGCCACCGCCCTTGTCACCCTGGCGCGCCAGCTCGACCCAGACGCGCGCCCTGCGGCACGCGAGGGCGTGGCGCCCTCGCGTGCCGCCGTATGACGCGCGGACAGGAGATTGGCCCTCACTGGCCCGGCTTGCCAGCACCCGGCGAGAAAGGAGCGCCACCATGTACGACCGGAGCGACTACGACCTGCGATTCAAGCAGCATCGCGAGCGTATGGCCGCGCTCAATCAGCACGGCTGGAAATACATGACGATTGGGTCTCGCTCCGCCCCTCGTCAGACTCTGGCGGCGCTCTTGCGCTCGCTCGCTGCCCGGCTTGATCCAGCTCGCCCGCAGACACTCTCAGATACGCCGGCAGCCAACACACATTGAGCATGAGAGGCGATCATGACCATGCCATTGTCCGCGCCGCCTGGCGCCACCCCCACGCCACGACGCCGCCTGCCGTTGCTCGCCTTGCTCGCAGCCAATGGCGTCTCGATCATCGGCAACTTCATGACACTCGTCGCCCTGCCCTGGTTCGTGCTTGAGACGACCGGCAGCGTCGCCAAGACCGGGATCACCGCCGTGGCGGTCACGCTGCCGCAGGTGCTGGCCGGCTTCTTCGCCGGGTCGTTGGTGGATCGGCTCGGCTATCGCCGCGCCAGCGTGCTCGCGGACCTGACCGCCGGCGCCAGCGTCGCCCTGGTTCCGCTGCTCTATCACAGCCAGCGGCTGGCCTTCGGGCAACTCGTCGCGCTCGTCTTCCTGGGCAACCTGCTCAACACCCCTGGCACGACCGCCCGGCAGAGTATGCTGCCGGACCTGATTACCCGCGCGGCCGTGCCGCCCGCCCGCGCCAACGCCTGGTATCAGTCCATCTTCAACGCGACCGCGCTCATCGGCCCACTGCTGGCCGGCCTGGCGATTCCGGTGGTCGGCGCCAGCAATGTCCTCTTCCTTGACGCCGCCACGTTCGCCGTCTCCGCGCTCACCGTCGGCTGCTGCATCCCGGCGGGTCTGGCCGGAGCCATCACGAGTCGCGTGCCGTATCTGCGCCAATTACGCGAGGGCGTGCGTTTTATCAGCCAGGATCGGTTGCTGTTCAACCTAATCTGGACCAGCACCGCCGTGGGCTTTATCGGCCCCGCCTTCTTCAACGTCATCTTGCCGCTGTATGCGAAGGAGGAATATGGAACACCGCTCGCCCTCGGTCTGCTGCGCGGTGGGTGGGGCGCGGGGTCATTGGCCGGCGCCGTGCTCTATGGCTTCCTGGCCACCAGGCTGCCGCGCCGCGTCACGTATGCGCTCTCCTACACCGTCGGACTGGCGCCATTCACGCTCGTTCTGTTCGCGCCGCCGGTACTGGCCGGCGCGCTGGCACTGTTGCTCGCGGGCGTCTCGCTCGCCCCGGGTCCACCATTGCGCCAGACGATCCTCCAGGAACGCACGCCCGAGGCGCTCCGCAGCCGGGTGTTCGGGACGAGTAACGCGGTGAATTTCCTCGCGGCGCCCCTCGGCACCGTCCTGTTCAGCGCCGTGGCGCAGGGGCACGGGGCGATCGTCGCGATGGCGCTGATGTGGCTCGTCTGGATCGGCCTCGCCGCCGCGATCTGTTTCAACCCCGTATTCCGCCAGATGGACGCGACACCTGCCCGGCGTGGGCGCGCGGCGATGGCAGCTGCCGGCTCCGACACCACGAGCAGCGTGGACGCGCCCGCGACACTCACGGCGCAATCCCTCACCCAAGCGGGCGAATAGCGCGACCACAAAGGAGGTAGGGCCATGCGCCAGTTGGACAGCGTGAATCCTGATGCCGACGTCTGGGACGAGACCGTTGCGCTGCTGGCGGGCGAACTGGTCGCCCTGCGGACTCGCCTGGTCGCCGTCGAAGCCGCCGTTGGCCGTCCTGGCCCGCTGGGCGCGCCCGCGCCGCCCACCTTGCCAGTGCTGGCGCGGCGCATCGCCACGCTGGAACGCCAGGCGGGCATCGTGCCGGGTCTCGACCTGCTGGCGGGGCCGCCGGCCGCAGCCACACCACGACCGGCCCGCGCTCTGCCTGAACCGCCCACGCGCGGCCAGGTCTGGCGCGAGCGGGGGCAGGCGGCGCTGGCGGCGCTCGTGCTGCTGGCCGTCTTCGGCTGGCTCGTGCGCCCCACCGTCCCGCGCACGCACCCCGCCCCGCCGGTCGCGACCGCCACCAGCGCGCCCACGGCGGCGACGACGGTGCCCGTCGCGGGCGCGGCCAACGTCGCGCAACCGGCGCGCGACACACGCTGCGCTGGGCCGGCGAGCGAGGTCTGCGCCGGCAACGATGGCCGTCAGGCGACCCCAGCGGCCAGTGAGCAGGCGTGCGCCACGTCCGCGGACGACGGCTGTGTCATCACCGATAGCCCCCTGCCCGCAGTGGCAGGCACCACCTGGACCGTGGCGCTGGTAGCCGTCTCGCTGTGCGCTGGCGATGGGCCGGAGGCGGCCTGCCCGCACGCCACGCCCTTCGCCCCGACCACCCTCATCATCCAGCCAGGCGACACGATCGTCTGGCAGGTTACTAGCGGCCGGCACACCGTCACCTTCCCAGCGGTGGGTACGCCCGCGCCACCCTTGTATCTGCCGGCCACCGACGCCGCCGGAGTGCTGAATCCGCTGGCGGCCGAGCCGCAGGGTGGCGCGGTCTACAACGGCACGGCGCTGGTTGGCTCGGGCCTGCTGGACGGGCAGGCGCCGGTTTACCGGCTGACCTTCCCGCAGCCGGGGCACTACGTCTACGTGAACCTGGCCTATCCAGGTCTGGTCGGCGAGGTTATCGTCGTGACCGCCATCGCTCCGCCCCCGGTGGCCTGGTGCGTCACAGCCTGCTAGAGCCTGCTGGACAACGCGTATCGTGGGCAGGCATCAGTGGGCGCGCGTGCCGGGCTGGTCGCGTGATTGTCCGGCCAGGCGGGCGGCGCGGATGCGCTGCCAGGCGGCGCGGACGGGCGCGCGGTCGGCGTCGTCGGGCTGCTCGCCGTAGCGCACGCGGAGGTAGCGCGTGGTGAGGTCGGCGACGGCGGCGGCGGATTCGGGCCAGGCGGAGGCCAGCCGGGCGGCGAAGGCGCTCGCGCTCTCGCGCGCCGCGCGGCCGATGCCCTGGCGCAGCGCGAGCGCGTCGAGCGCCCGGTACGCCTCGCGCACGGACGCCGGGTCGCGGGTGAGGTCGTAGGCGGCGCCGGCTGCTTGCCGGCGCTGCCGGCGGCGAAAGAGCTGGCGCAATTGGGCCAGCGCCAGATCGCGCGACCAGAGACTCTCGCGCGCCTCGTCGGTGTCTTCGTCGGGCCGCAGGGTGCGATAGCGCCGCAGGGCCGAGAGGAGCACGAAGATGCAGGCGGCGGCCACGGCGACGACGGCAATTCCGCGCAGCACCAGTTCGACCTCCGGCGATAGGCCGCTCTGCGCCTGGTGCTGAAACTGCGAGAAGTCGGGCGGCTTGGCAGGTTGCTGCGGCTTTTGCTGCTGCTGTTGCGGCTGGGCGTTGCCGACGATCGCCTGCACCAGCCAGAAGAAGGGATAGAGCAGGAAAAAGAGGACGAACGCCACCGCGATCAGGAGGTATTCGATCCCGTTCGTGAGCAGGCGCAGGCCGGTAATGACTGGGGTGTAGAGCAGCGCCCAGACGTTGTGGCCGAGCACGCCGCCGATCACCAGGGCGACGATGAGAATCAGCAGCGCCGCGCCGCCCGCGAAGGTGAGCCAGCCGCCGCGACCGGGCGCGCGGCCAGCCCGCCGCGCCGCCTGGCGCCTCGCCGCTTCCAGTTGCCCGGCGGCGATCGCCAGCAGGCCGGCGACGATGGCGACCGGCACGGCGACGCGGGCGCTCGCCAGCGCCGGCTCGCCATAGGGGCGGACCAACGCCGCGAACAGCACTTCCACCGCGAGCGCGAGGAAGACGGCGCGCACCAGCACGCGCAGGGCTTCGGGGATGAAAGGGTTCGGGTCGGAGCCGTAACTCAGGCCGCGCCGCCAGGCCAGGAGCGCCAGCGCGATCGCGCCGAGCAACGGCAGGCCGTGCGTGAGCGGCCGGCGCAGGTCGGCGACGAGGTGCGCTGGCGCGCCGAGCAGACCCCACTGGCGCTCGTACTCCACCAGGAGCAGGGCCAGCGTCGCCACCAGCCAGAGCAGCAGCGACCGCGCCCGCGCGGCGTCGAGAACCAGGTCGTGGCGTGCGAACACGCGGGTGGACCAGAAGGCGAGCAGGCCCAGCAGCGCCAGCGCCGCAGGCCAGGGCGTCCGCCCGCCGAGGTTGCCGCCGAGGAAGGCGAGCACCGGCGCGATCGCGGCGGCTTCGAGCGTCGCGACCAGCACCGGCACGAAGAGTTCAGCCGGCCAGCGTGAGGTCAGCCAGCGCATCCCAGGTCTCCTTGCCGCCCAGATGATAGGCCGTCACGCGCCGCTGGAGCGCGGGATCGAGGTCGGGCCGCGCGCCGCAACTCAGCAGCACGGGATGGTGCCCGCGTCGCGCCAGGTCGAGCAGCGCCCGTTGCAGCGCCGTCGTTACCCGCCCGGTGATGACGACGACTGTCGCGCCCCAGGGCAGAAGGGGCAGGCGCAGGTGCAGCACCCGCTCGATCGGTACGCCGGTGCCGGGTACGAAGCGAGCCAGAATTTCCAGCAGCCGCTGGCGCTGGGCCGGATTGCGGCTGGGCGCGACCTGCGCCAGGTCGAAACTGCCGGTATCGCGCACCGGCGCGTTGGCATAGAGGCCAACCGCGCGGCCTTCGTCGAGCAGGTGCGCCACGAGCGAGGCGGTCGCCATGATGGAGAGTTCCAGTAGCGCCGTATCGGTTCCTTCCCAGAAGAATTCAAAGGTGTTGGTATCGAGGAAGAGCGCCACGGCGGGATTCGCGCTCCGCTCGTAGTGCTTGGTCTGGAGCGCGCCGGTGCGCGCGGTCGCGCGCCAGTGGACGCGGCGCGGATTGTCGCCCGGCACATAGGGCCGCACGCCGGCGATCCGCAGCGGGTCGTCCACCAGCGGGCGGAGCGCCTTGCTGTCGCCGAGCGGCTGGTTCGCGGGCAGCCCGAACGTGGCGACCGGCACAACGCGCGGGTAGACGGTGAGGTGGTCGGCGGCGGCGAACTCGCGCTGGCGCGCGGAGAAGCCGAAAAGGTCGCCGGTCGTCAGCGTGGCCGGGCCGAAGTGGTAGTAGCCCCGCGCGCGGCAGCGCAGGCGGTAGCGCCGGCGCACGCGCTCGTACGGCCCGACGCTGAAGAAGGCGTGAAAGAGCGCGATGCCGACCTTGCTCGACGGTTCGAGGTCGGCCCCGATGACCTCCAGATCCTTGGGAAACTCGTCCACCACTTCCAGCCAGACGAGCGGCAGCGGCTTGGTATTCTCCGCGATGAGCTCGCAGCCGATCTCTTCGCCCCAGAAGGCGTGGGTCGTCGCGAACTGGCGGCGGTAGGTCACGGCGTCGAGGCCGTAGCGCCACCAGAGCCGCGCCAGCCCGGCCACCAGTCCCAGCACGACCGCCAGAATGAGCAGGATCGGCTGCCGCAGCACGATCGCCAGCAACGCCAGCAGCGCGGCCGTCCACAGCCAGGCCGTACCCGGCTCGCTGACCGGCGCGTGGATGAACTTCCCTTCCTCCATCAGCGCCCGGCCTCCGCGCCAGCTGGCAGGGTCTCCACCGGCGCCGGCACACTGGCGACGACCGCCGCGATCAGGTCTTCTTTCGGCGTGCCGCGCAGGCTGACCTGTGCGGCGGGGATGATGCGGTGCGCCAGCACGGGCACGGCGAGCGCCTGCACGTCGTCTGGGATGACGAACGCGCGGCCGGCGAGCGCGGCCAGCGCACGCACGGCGCGAGCCAGCGCCAGCGCGGCGCGCGGGCTGGCGCCAAGTTCGATCCGCGCGTCCTCGCGCGTGCCGCGCACGATCGCCAGCAGATAATCCTCCACCGCCTCGCCGAGCAAGACGCGCCTGGTAGTGGTGATCAGGTCCAGCAGTTCTTCCGGTGTGGTGACGCGCTCGACCGTCGCCAGCGGCGCAGCGGTCTGGAAGCGGCGCAACATCATCCGTTCGTCGTCCAGCGCAGGGTAGCCGATGGCGGTGCGGAGGAAGAAGCGATCGAGTTGCGCTTCGGGCAGCGGGAAGGTGCCCTCCAGTTCGACCGGGTTCTGCGTCGCCAGCACGAGAAAGGGGCGCGGCAGGGCGACGTGCTCGCGGTCTACCGTGACCTGCCGTTCCTCCATTGCTTCCAGCAGCGCGGACTGGGTGCGCGGCCCGGCGCGGTTGATCTCGTCGGCCAGGATGACGTTGGCGACAATCGGGCCAGGCCGATAGGTGAACTCGGCGGTGCGCTGGTCGAAGACGAGCGCGCCGGTGACGTCGGTCGGCAGCAGGTCGGGCGTGAACTGGATCCGCTGGAACGAACCGCCGATCGCCGCCGCGACCGAGCGCGCCAGCATCGTCTTGCCGATGCCCGGCACGTCCTCCAGCAGCACATGCCCTTCGCACAGGAGCGCCACCAGCACGCGCTCGATGACCGCGCGCTTGCCGACGATGACGCGCTCAACCTGCTCGACGATCCGCGCGGCCACCGCCTGCACGCGCGCGACCTCGGGCGCGGCGGCGCGGCCATTCGGATTACTCGTTTCCGCCTCCATCAGCATTCCACTCCTGAGATGATAGATGATAGAATGTTCGGTCCCAGCGCCGCGTCAACCAACAGGCGCCGTGCCGACTCAAACCCACTATCATCTATTATCTACCATCTAGCATCTCGTCTCTATCATCCCGTCGGCGAATAGCCATTATTCATCAACTGATCCACACTTTGCCCCGGTCACGCGGGCCGAGCGTGAACATCTCAGCAAGAACCCCACAAAACCCACAAACTGCACTTGCGTACAGGGGTTTTGTGGGGTTGTGAGGTTTGTGGCAGTAGTTGCGGCGCGATTTCGCTCACAAGGCTGAGTAACAGTGTAACCGCGATAGAACTTCCTCGGGCGTGCCTCCCCTCCTCCGCGCCTGACGCACGCGCTGGTCGGCGGGGAGAGCGGCGTCAGCTGGCCGCCAGCGCCGCGAGGAGGTCGGCGCGGTCGGCCATGCCAGCGACGCGCCCCGCCTGGTCTACGACGACGATGAGTTTCAGCTTGCGCGCGAGTGACCGATCGATCACATCGGGCAGCGCCGCGTCATCCCGCACGACGAGAATCTCGGCCAGCGGGCGCATCACGTCGGCGGCCTGCTGCCCGGTCAGGCGCTGCCAGGCCGCGCGACTCTCCCCGGTAGGCGTCAACACCTGATGCATGAGCCGCTGGACGAGGCCAGGGTGCGCCGCCGGCGTCACCCGTTGCATCAGGTCGGTGTCTACCACCATGCCGACCGGCTGCCCGGCGTCGTCTACGACGACCGCGCGGTGCAGGCGCGTCGCCATGACGGCGTCCAGTACGTCCGGCAGCGGCGTGGCCGGGCGCACCGCCGGCACGTAGCGATTCATCACCGCGCCGATCTGCCGTGGCGCCGGTCCAGGTGGTGGGCGCACCGGCGCTGGCGCCTCGCGCGGCGGCCCCTTGCCAGTGGCGGCCTTGAGAATATCGAAGCGGCTGACGATGCCGAGGAGATGGTTGGCCGGGTCCACGACCGGCAGCCGCTTCAAGCGCCGCTGAAGCAGCAGTTTCGCGGCCTGATGTACCGGTAGGTCTGGGCCAACGGTGACGACCGGCGCGGCCATGATCGCGGCGGCGGTCTGGCCGGCGCCATGCAGCCCCGCGAGCTGGCTCGCTACCGCTGGATCGTCGGGGTCGCCGAGCGCACGCAGCAATTCGAGACGCAGCGGCAAGCCGGCGCGTTCGACGAGGTCACGGTTGGTGACGATACCGACGACCCGTCGCTCGGCGCCCAGGACGGGCAGGGCGTGGCGGCCCTGCCGCAGCAGCCACACGACCAGATCATGCACGCTGGCATCTTCCGGCGCGGCGATGACTTTGTCCGCGGGCGTCATGATGTCGCGCACGCGCAGATCGTCCGGCACTTCCTGGACAGCCCGCACCGGTGCATGGACGACGGTGACGGTCGCGACCGTAATCAGGCTCTCGGGCGCCAGCTGGCTGAGGCGCGGCAGGAGGTGTTGCACCCGCTCGGCGCTATCCACCCAGTCAATGATGACCGGCAGCGGCGTCGCGACGTCGGCCAGCGTCGCGGTGACAATCCGCCCACGGGTAAAGCCCATCAGGCCGCGCGTCACGGTCGCGCCCGCGCAGTGCTCGCGGCGCAGGAGCTGGAGAATCGCGAGGTAGGCGGCCTGGTGCTCTGCGGTATCGCCCTCGGAAAGATAGACGCGGACATGCTGGGCGGTGCTGTCTGGTTGCATTGGTCTGTCCATCCTGGTGGCGCAACCACCTGACCACGTTTGCCCAGGTATGCGTCCCCCTTCAGGCGCTGCCGCGCTGGTCTCCGCCCGCCCGCAGCGCCGCTGCGCTGTCGAGGCCGAGCTGCGAGCGCAGTTGCAGGAAGCGCACGATCGCCGAGCGACTGAGCAGGCCGACCGGCCGCCCCTGGTCGAGGACCGGCAACTGGTGAAAATCGTCGGTGGCGAGAAGGTGCAGCGCCTCGGCGAGCGGCGTGGCCGGGCCGACGGTTCGCAAGGAGGCCGCCGGCGTCATCACGTCGGCGACAGTGAGGCGGGGCCACTCCGCCTGTTCGTGCTTCATCACGTCGGTGAGGGTGATCAGCCCGGCCAGGCGGCCATCGGTGTAGACCAGGTGGGCGCGCTCCCCGCCGGGAAGCATGTGCTCGCTAACCAGCGTCGCGAGCGAGATGCTGGCCGGGACCGCTGGCGGATCGGCGCGCATCAGCTGCCCCACGGTCACGCCGGTGAGCGCGTCTTCGACCGCCGCCCCGCGCCGGGTCTCCGACGCGGCATTCGCGAGGAACCAGCCGATAAAGGCGGTCCAGATACCGCCGAAGAGATCGCCGCCGAGAATCCGGCTGACGCCCCAGATGATCAGCGCGAAGGCCGCGATCTGGCCCACGAACGAGGCGATGGTCGTCGCGCGCTGCCGGCTGCCGGTGACGCCCCAAAGGATCGCTCGCAGGATGCGCCCGCCGTCGAGCGGGAAGCCGGGAATCAGGTTGAAGAGGAGCAGCAGGCCGTTGACGATCGCCAGGTAGGAGACGATCGCCTCCACCGGCTCACTCAGCGGCCCCACTACGACGCGCAGCAGGAAGAAGATGACCGCCAGCGCCGCGCTGACGACCGGCCCCATAACGGCGATCCAGAACTCGGCCCAGGGGGTGTCGGAGTCACGCTCCAGCGTGGCGACGCCACCAAAGATGAAGAGAACGATCGAGCGCACCGGCACGCCGAAGCGCAGCGCCGTCAGCGCGTGGCCGAACTCGTGCAGCAGCACCGAGCAGAAGAGCAGCACCGCCGCGACCGCTCCGGCGAGGTAATAGCCGGCGGTGGACCAGCCAGGGTAGTCGGTGGGGAACCAGCCCTGCGCCAGCGACCAGGTGACCAGCACGGCCGCGATGAGCCAGGAGTAATGAACGCCAATCTCGATGCCTCGAACGCTGCCGAGCCGGAGCGAACTGCGTGGAAACATCAGCCACCTCGATCCGTGCTGCCCCAGCGACGCTGGGCGATCAGGCTCTTCATTACAGATGGTAGCATGAGTGGCGGGCGTACGCCGCGCCCGTCTCACTTCACCGTTGGGCCTGGCGGGGTGGACACGGGATTGAAATCCCGTGCTGGACAGGCTCTGCCTGGACGAAGTCTGCTTCGCAGACTGTACTCCACTGGCGTGTGCAATGCTTCCAGGCTATCCACCGCCAGTCCGCGCAGCGGACTTCGTCACACGGAGTGTGTCCAGGCCCGGATTTCAATCCGGGGCCACATCCCGCCAGGCCACACGCGCTCGACTTACGACACAGTGGCAGGAGGAGCCGGCGCACGGGCGCTGACGCCACTCGCGGCGGCTGCGGACGCGAGGGGGAGTTCCACGGTGAAGGTCGTGCCCTGACCGGGGGTGCTCTGCACGGCGATGGTCCCGGCGTGGGCTTCGAGGATCGCCTGGGCGATCGCTAGCCCCAGCCCGCTGCCGCCGCCATCGTCGCGCCGCCGCGCGCGTGACTTGTCGCCGCGATAGAAGCGCTCGAAGAGGTGGGGCAGGTCGGCGGGGTCAATCCCCAGTCCGTTGTCGGCAACCACGACGCGCGCCCGCCCGTCGTGCCGCCCGGCCCGAATCTCGATCCGGCCTGCGGGCGCGGTAAAGGCGACCGCGTTGCCAGTGAGGTTGAGGAGCACCTGTTTCAGCCGGTCGGCGTCGCCCTCCACCGGCAGCGGTCCGTCAACCTGGCAGGCTACCGTCCGCTCGCCGGCGAGGAAGCGGGTCTGTTCGCCGACGTCGGCGGCGAGCGTGGCGAGGTCGAATGGGCGGCGGGCGATCGGCGGGTGGGCGTCGAGACGCGACAGCGTCAGCAGATCGCCGACCAGGCGGGCGAGGCGCTCGATCTCGCGGTGGGCCGAACGTAGGGCGCGTTGGGTCGTCGCCGCGTCGCCCCGGTCGGCTCCCAGCAGCACCATCTCGATCAGCCCGCCCAGCGAGGTTAGCGGCGTGCGAAGTTCGTGCGAGGCGTCGGCGACGAACTGGCGCTGGGCGTGCAGGGTCGCTTCGAGCTGATCCACCATGCGGTCGAACGCGGCGGCCAGACGGCCGATCTCGTCGTGCCCGGCGGGCAGATCGGTGCGCTGGCCGAGGTCGCCCGCCGCGATCCGCTCGCTGGTCGCCGTCACCCGCGCCAGGGGCCGCAGCGCGGCGCGCGTCACCGGCACGCCCAGCGCCGCGCCCGCGACGACGGCGCCGAGCGCGCCGAGCGCCAGAATCAGCCGCAACTGGGCCAGCAGGCTATCGGCCGCCGCGAGCGAGGTCGTCAGTTGCAACACTTCGGGCGTGCCGTCGCCGACCTGCAACGGCAGCAACATAACGAGCAGGTGCTGGCTGCCGTTGCGGATCGTCGTCGGCGGCAGCGTCTCCCCGGCGAGCACGCGCCGCAGATCATTCGGATCGCACACAGGCGGATCGGGCTGGTCAGGGAAGGTTTGCCCGGAGGCGAGAATTGCGCCGTCGGCGCTGATGACGCGCGCCACGGTGTCGCGCGAGGAGAGTTCCCCAGCTAGTCCATTCAGGCGGTTGATGTCTGGGGAGGGGCCACCCGGATTCTCCTGGCCGCCGGGGCCACGCCGGAATGAGGCCGCGCGGACCACCGAGGAATGTGCCGCCGCCTGGAGGCGGCCAGCCGTGTCGTCGAGCAGAAAATGCTCCACGCGCACGTAGAGCACGACCCCCAGCGCCGTCAGGACGACCGCGAGGATCGCCACGTAGAGGGCGGTCAACCGCCAGCTGAGGGAGATGTCGCGCCAGGTGCGCCGCTTCTTCATTTACGCTCGCAGCACGTAGCCCACGCCGCGCACCGCCTGGATGAGCTTGGGTGGCTTATCACCCAGCTTCTCGCGCAGCGCGCCGATATGCACGTCAATCACATTGCTGTCGCCAGCGAAGGTGTAACCCCAGAGGCGGTTCAGGATGGTCTCGCGCGGGAAGACCTGGCCGGGGTGCGCCAGCAGGAGGTCCAGCAGGTCAAATTCGCGCGGGGTCAATTCGACCGGCCGGCCCGCCCGTGCCACCTCGCGCGTGCCCCGGTCCAGCGTCACGTCGGCGGCCTGCAAGACGCGGTTGAGCACGATGTCGCGGCGGCGCAGGACAGCGCGAATGCGCGCCAGCAGTTCGGGGAAGCGAAAGGGCTTCGGCACATAGTCGTCCGCGCCGGCGTCCAGGCCGGTGATGCGCTCGTCGGTCTCTCCCTTCGCGGTCAGCATGATGATCGCCACGTCGCCGCGCGCCCGCAGGCGGCGGCAGACCTCGACGCCGTCCAGGCCGGGCAACATCACGTCGAGGAGGACCACATCGGGCCGGAAGCGGTCGGCGGTGGCTAGCGCCGCCGGGCCATCAGTCGCCGTCTCGACGGTAAAGCCCTCGTAACCGAGACCCATGCCGAGAAACTCCAGGATCGTCTCTTCATCGTCAACGACCAGGGCGCGCACCTGGCGCTCCGCCTGACCTGCCGCTCGTTCGTCCACTGGCACGATTCCCATTCTGCTCCCCTTCGGCCTCCGCACTCGCACACGGGCGCGAGGCAGGCGGCATCTTCCGCAACTATCCATGAGGATAACGGTGTTCAATGAAGAAACGATTAAGGCAATGCGGGCGAACGATGAAGAGTGGGAGGATGCGTTCAGGGCCAATTCTGCCGCAAGCACAATGCCAACGGGGGCACCCGAATTGCAGTCCAGCGACAGGAACAACAAGGGCGAAGCTGGCCTTGTATACTGACGGTCCACCACGGCGCCGCGCTTCACTGAACCACTCAGCACTGGAGGAGACCGATGCAGCGCCTGTTTCCGCAGCCAACGCAGGAGATTGTAGACCCGACCACAATTTACGATGACCTGTGGCAGCGGCTGCCGGAACCACCGGCCGACCGGCCCTATGTGCTGCTCAACATGGTCACGAGTATTGACGGCAAGGCGGTCGTCAATGGCAGCGTGGCCGGACTGGGCAGCGATGTTGACCACCGGTTGATGCGCGCTCTGCGCGCGGCGGTTGACGCGGTGATGGTCGGCGCGGGCACCTTTCGCGCCGACCGGGTGGATACGAAGGTCGGGGCAGACCGTGAGCCGCAACGGGCGGCGCGCGGCCTGCCGGCCGAACCGCTGGGCATCGTGCTCTCGCGGAGCGGCGACCTCCCACTCGACCGGCGCTTCTTCACCGGACCAGGCGGCAACCGGCTCGCGATCGTCGGCGCGGGCGTGGCGCCAGAGCAGCGGGCGGCGCTCGCGGCGCGGACGCCGCTGCTGGTGACTCCGCGGGAAGCGCCCGACCCGCGCTGGGTGATGGCACAGCTGCGTCACGAGCACGGCGTGCGACATTTGCTGGTCGAGGGCGGGCCGGCATTGAATGGCGAACTGTTCAAGGCCGACTGTGTGGACGAAATCTGCTGGACGCTCGCGCCGAAACTGGTGGGTGGCGGCGAAGGCGTGACGATGATCACCGGCCCGGCGCTGCCTGATCTGCGCCGCTGCACGCTGGTCTCGGCCTACCTGCACGAAGACGAGTGGTTCTTCCGCTACCGCG
>DASUBC010000295.1:0-18904 GCA_035763465.1 Thermomicrobiales bacterium | reverse complement strand
TGTCGGGCGCGCGGCGGCGTCGTGCGGCAGCACCGGCGGCAGCGGCCCGGCGCCGGGCTGGGACGCCTGGGCCAGCCGGTCGAGTCGCCAGCGCGCGAGCGGTAGCGTCGCAGTGTGGTAGGCCAGCGCCAGCGCGCGGCGCGCGTGCCGGCGGCGGAACGACGCCGGCTGGCGCACGACGCCGCGCAACTCGTCGCGCGCCTTACGGCCCCGAAACTCCTTGTGCAACACGACGTGCAACTGGCGGTAGAAGGCGGTTGAATATGGCCCCTGGTAGAGCATGGAGAGGTCGTCGGAGTCGGTCCAGTGCTGTTTCGCGCCGAGTTGTTCGCGCACGCGCTGGTAAAAGCGCGTGCCGGGCAGCGGATACGAGACCGACATGCCGATGTCGTCGGGCCGGCAGTCGCGCACCATTTGCAGGGTGCGCTCGATGTCGGCGCGCGTCTCGCCCGGATAGCCGAACTGGAGGAAGAAGCCGACCTTGACGCCCGCCGCGCGCAGCCGCCGCGCCGCCTCCGCGATCTGTTCGACCTTCGTGCCCTTCTCCATCGCGTCAAGGACCGTCTGCGCGCCGGACTCCGCGCCAACCCAGACGATCTCCGCGCCTGCGCGGCGCAAGGCAGGGATGGTGTCGCCTTTCAGCAGCAGATCCACGCGGTGGAGGCTCTTGAAGGGCACGCGCAGGCCCCGTTCTTCGATACGGTCGGCGAACTGCTCGATCCAGCCGGGTTTCAGGCCCATGATGTCGTCGGCGAACCAGATATGATCGGGCTGGTAGTGCTCCACCAGCCAGGCTAGTTCGGCGGCGACATTCTCGGGGGTGCGGACATTGTACCGCTGGCCCCAGATCGGTTTGGCGCACCAGTTGCAGTGGTAGGGGCAGCCGCGCGACGTGACCATGTTCATCGAGTAATAGCCGTGGCGCTGCCGCCAAATTGTGCGATAACGCGGCACATCAACGAGATCCCAGGCCGGGAAGGGCAGCGCGTCGAGCTGCTTGAGGTCGGGCCGGCGTGGGTTTTCGTGGGTTGCGCCGGCGTTGTCGCGATAGGCGAGGCCGAGGATGGCGTCAAGCGCCTGGGGCGCGCGGCCAGTGAGCTGATCGAGCAGTTCGCTTAGTGTAGCTTCGCCTTCGCCCAACAGGACATAATCAGCGCCCTGGTCGAGATAGAGTGCGGCCTGGTCGGTGGCGTCCGAGCCACCGACGATCACGATACAGCCACGCGCGTGGGCCAGCGCGATCATCGTGCAGGCCGCCTGGCGCATCCGCAGCAGGCACATTTTCGACAGGTAGTTGAAGTTGTCTTCGTAAATGACGGCGAACCGTGGTTTGGACCGGTCGAGCGCTCGCGCCCACTCTTCTTCGGATTCCGCCAGCATCGCGTCGAAGAAGGCGACCTCGTAGCCGCGTTCGCGCACGTAGCTCGCAGCGTAGAGCGTGCCGAGCGGTGGATAGGGCTGCATCGCGGCCCAGAGTTTCGGGTCGAAGCGCAGATAATACGATTGCCCGAACAGGATGTCACTCATCGTTGGCCCTCGTGGTTGCGGCTGGACAAGGCATAACGGATGCCGGGCGTCCTGCCTGGAGCGAGCTCCAGGCGCTGAGCGAGAGCCAGAAGAGCGCCCGGCCCGGCGCGAAGGTCCAGAGAAAGTGATCGCATAGCGCCAGTGTCAGCAGCGTTGCCGGCAGCGCGAGATTGGTCCAGTGTATACCGCGCCAGCGCGCGGAGCACCAGAGCGCCAGCGGCTGGGCGAGGAGAATTGCTAGCCAGGCCAGCCCGGCGACAACGCCGGCTTCGGCGGCGACCAGCAGTGGCACGACGTGAACAGGATCAACGCTGATGGCGGCAAATGGCGGCAGTAGTTCGGCGATCGTAAAGTTGCCCGCGCCAACGCCCGTCAACGGGTGCGCGCGAATGAGGCGCATCGCGATGGAGTCCAATAGCAGTCGGTCGGTGACTGCCGGACTGGTGAGCGTGTCTCCCGTCGGCAAATAGCGGCCGGGCAGTGCCGCGCCGGTGAGCAAGAGGCCCAGGACGACGGCGGCGCAGGGCAGGCCAGCGGTCCGCACAACCTGCCGGAAAGCCGGCCGCGCGCGGACCTGGCCGAGCACCCAGCAGCCACAGCCGATCAGCGCGGCCAGCAGCGCGGCCCGTGAGAAGGACAGCAGCACCTCCGTCCACGCGATGACCCAGAGCGCGAGTACCACGCGCCGGTGACGGCCGGTGAGATATGGCAGCGCACAGACGACCGCGACCGCCGCGAAACCGCCAAGAATATTGGGGTGCGGGAAAGAGCCGAGCGCGCGCTGCCAGCGTGCGCCGCCGGCAACAATCAACACCGCCGCGCCGGGCATCGCGGCCGTCTCCTCACGCGGCAGGCCGTCGAGCAACCGCCCGGTCGGGAAGGTGGACTGGGTCGCAATCTGGGCAATGGCGAGCGGGAGTTCGATGACGAGCAGCACGGCGCCGCCCAACAGAATACCGCGTGCGAGCCAGGGCCGGCGCACGATTGTGAGATAGGCAGCCAGCCCTGCCAGGAATTCAATACAGCAGGCGACACTGAGCAGCGGCGCCAGCGCACCGAATACGCTCGCGCCCAGGCAGACCACCAGGATGCCGCCAGCGCCCAGCGCCAGGCGCGTGCCAGCGGGCCAGCCCGCCGCTGGTAGCCGCCACATCGTCAGCAGGCCGATCAGCGCCAGCGCTAGCAAGGCGACATCGCCAGCGCTCACCGCGCCGTCCTGATAGATGTTCAGCACCCACGGCACGCCCGAGTGCCAGAGCGTCCACACTGGCTTGTAGCCGAGCGCGAGCACCGTGGCGACCGCGCCAAGTGGGCCGATGACGTAGATTGCGCGGCCGGAGCGTACACCATCCATCAGTGCGGCTTTCGTCTGTTGGCCGGCTCAGACGGCGGCGACTGCTTCGGCCCAGCTCTTGGCAGGCACATGCATTGCCGTATCATCTTCCAAGTCTGCCAGCGTTGGTAACGGAATCCCGAGTTCGGCGCAGCGCGCCGCCAGCGTGCCAAGGACCCGCTGGCGAGTCTGCTCGGTATAGCCTTCGCACATATCGGACGTATACCGGCCGTTGCCGCCAGAGAAGCGCGCCTGCTTGCGCGCACCTTCCCAGGCTTCGAGCCGATCGCCAAGCGCGCCGCCAAGGGCGAATTCGCCCGCCCGGCGCATAAAGACAGCTGTGCGCCGTTCGTCGGTGCGCGCTCGCTGCAACTGGTAGCGATTCGGCAGCCACGCGGCTGCCCACGCATTGCGCGCCAGCAGTTCTTGATAAGTGGCGAGGCCGGCGATTGGCTCGGCCTGGAGCAGTTCGTGCGCTGTGTAGAGGTCGCAGCGGTTGAGCGCCAGCACATTGGTAGTGAGCAGATAGTTCGGGCACAGCTGGACGCCCCGCCGCCGGGCGAACCGCACCAGCACGATCGCCAGCGCCCGCACCAACCACAGGCGCCCTGGCACGGTGACGATCAGGTAGTCGAGGTCGGCGCGCGGATCGGGGTTATTTGCCGCGAGCGAGCCGCTCACCGCGACCATCTGCACAAATGGCAGCGCAGCGAGCCAGCGACCATAACGCGTGGCGAGCGGCCAGAGGGCGGCGGCGCGGCGCTGCCGCTCCTGGCGCAGCCGGGCGAGCCCTTCGCGGCCAGGCAGCACCGGATAGCCCTGGTCGAGCGCCAGTGCGCCGCTGTTTACCAGCAGCGCGACGCCCTGGCGTGTCTCCGCTGGCGTAGCGACCATGCTGACCAGATCGCGCTGGATTTCCTCAACGTCGAGCGGGAAATCAAAGACGTCGGCATAGGCGACGGTCGCCCGGACCGCGTCGAGGAGCCGTTGCTCCGTCTGGCAGTACGACATCGGCGGCGCTCCCGCGCTGAGTACGTAGGTGGACGGAACTGCTTCCCCCCTGCCCTGACAACGCCGGTATCACGCCGGAGTGTACGTCGGTCCGTCCGCCCACGGATTCATCCGGGGCCATGCTCATGACAGTTAACGGCCTTCAACCACGTTCCGTTTACAGTCGCGTTTCTTTCTCATCTGCTTCTCATACTTGGTCAGTATACTCCGTGACGGAGGCGCCGGTAATACGGAGTAGGAGCGCACGGCCGTTCACGGTAATGTACTGACAGCGAATGCAACCGACCGTGCACCATCCTCCGCGGTCGCCAATTGGCGAATGGCCCTGGCGCTGTTCGTGTTCTTCACTGGCTTCTACCTGTTGACCGCCAGTGGCCACCTGTATGCGGTGGACGAAGAAACGCTCTACCGCATGACCGAGAGCCTGGTCGAGCAGGGAACACTGGCGTTGCCGGCTGATGCCTGGGGACTGGTGACGAGCGAGCAGCCAGCCAACGGCGCGCTCTATTCGCAGTACGAGCCGGGACAGGCTATCGCCGCGATACCGCTCTACCTGCTCGGCCGCGCGGTCGCGCCGCTCTTCCCGCCCAGCGCGCACGCCTACATCGTGCGCTTCTTCGTCTCGCTACTGGGATCATTCGTCACAGCCGCGACGGTGGCGCTGTTGTACCAGCTGGCGCGCGCCCTGGACTATCGCGCGGCGGTGGCGCTCACGCTCGCAGTCGCCTATGGCGTGGCGACGTTCGCCTGGCCCTTTGCGCGTACCTTCTTCGCGGAACCACTGACTGCCTATCTCTTGCTACTGGAGTTCTACGGGCTGCGCCGTGGCACTGAACCGGCCTGCCCGCGCGGCTGGCTCTTCGTCTCGGGCGTGGCGGCGGGCGCGGCGCTGCTGACGAAGCCGCACGCCGCGCTGGCGTTGCCGTTTTTGACGCTGTACCTGCTCGGTCGCACCGCGCCACCGCGCCACGCGTGGCGTACTATGCCGCGTGCCTGGCCGCCGACCGTGTTGCCGTGGTTCGCTGGTCTCCTGGTGTTCGGTGTGCCGCTGCTGGCGTTGAATGCCGCGCTCTACGGCGGGCCGCTGTCAACCGGCTACAGCACAGGCCGGCTGGAGGGGCTGGCCTATCCCTGGTTGAAGGGCTTGTACGGGATGACGGTTTCGAGCGGCAAAGGCATCGTCTGGTATGCGCCGCCACTCTTCCTCGCCCTGCTCGGCGCGCACCGATTTTACCGCCAGCACCGGGCCGAGGCGCTGACCTGCCTGGGGATCGTCCTGGCGCACTTCGCCTTTTACTGCCGGTTGACTCTCTGGAACGGCGATTGGGCCTGGGGACCGCGCTACCTGCTGATCATGCTGCCGTTCGCCGTGCTGCCAGCGGCGGCGCTGCTCGAACGCGCGAGTCAGCGCCGCGTCCTGACCAGCCTGGCTGCTGGGATCATCGTCGCCGGCGTAGTGGTGCAACTGCTCGGCGTGCTGGTCAACCCCTTCTGGGACCGCAGCCGGATTTACGACCGCCCGACAACGGACGCCGAGCGCGACGCTTTGATTGAAGCGCGCTATTTCTCGCCACCGGCCTCGCCCCTGGCGGTCCACACCCGCCTGCTCGTTGCGCGCGTGCGGGAATGGCGCGACCGGGTCATCGTTCCGCCAAATACAGCAGTGCTGACCGGCGGATTCACCACACCAGAGACTGATCCCGCTCGTGCGCTCTTTCCGCGCTGGACGACCGGCGCAGGTGAAGTCACGCTCCACTCCCCCGCCGGCCAGGCCGCGCTGGTGAAGTTCACATTCTTCGATTTACGCCCGGCGACACAGCGCCAGGGTGAAGTCGTGGTGCTGGTGAATGGCACGCCGCTGCCGACCGAAGCGGTAGAGCGCGACAACTTCAGTGGCGATGGACAGGGCTGGACCTATCAGTTCACTGTGCCACCCACAGCCTTGCAATCCGGGCAGGCGATCGTGACGTTGCAAAGCCAGACGTGGAACCCCCACGCGGCCGGCCGGGGCGAGCTTGACGAACGCGTCGGGGTCTATGTCAACAATGTGGAAGTCTGGACAGCAGGGCGACCCTGGCGCGTGCGTGACCGTCCAGATCTGCTCATATCGCGCGCCATCGGCGCCCTGCCTGCGGAACCGGCGCCGCTCTACTCCTGGTTCAACGACGAGTATGCCTTCAGTGAGCCGTCATATGCCGATCCCCTGCATCATCTGGTGGATCACTGGCTCTGGTATGCAGCGGTTGGCGGCCTTGGCCGCACACGCACGCTGGTCTGGAGCGCGCTTTACGGTGGCGGCGCGATACTCTGGCTCATTGCTGGCGCCGTACTCCTGTGGCGCGCGTTCGGGCCTGCTCTCGTGGTAGCGCGCCGTGACCAGCGGAAGCAGAGTCACCACCGACGCATGTCCCCACGCTAACATGTTGGCTCCGTTCGTGTGTGGCACAAGACTTGCTGCAAGGCTGCGCCGGAAGAGCCAGTAGCTCTGCGAGGCGTCGACAGTACGTGCTAATGACCCGGCGGGGCGGTTCACGGACCGAGGATGGCGTTTATCCCCGATGAGGTATGCATCAGGATAGCCAGGCTGAGCAGACTTGGGACGATGGCGAAGTAATTGAAGAATATTGGTGGCTATGCTAGAACCCGGTGGGGCGAACACCCCCGCGTTGGTTCTCACCGTCGTGGTACGCTCGTCTGGCGGGAGTAACCGCACCGACGCAGTGCTCCCGTTGGCGCAACTCATCGCATTGCCACAGGAACGGACCGGCGACGCTGCCATACGAATAGCTGCGACGCGCCAACTCGACATGGGCCTGGGGAGCCTGGGCGTCTGCGAAACGACCGCTGCGTATGTACAGGATGGTGATGCGGGTGGGAAGGAAGGGGCTGATGCACAGGCGGCGGCGCTGGGGAGCGATAGCGTTGATCGTCGCGGCCGGGTTGCTGGCCTGGCCCGCCACCGTTGGCGCGGAGGCGAACCCGATGTTCGATCCGCAATCGGGCCGCGCGCGGGCAGTTGTTGACCTCACCTGGGTCGTCCTCTTCTTCGTCGCGCTTGTCTTCATTATCGCTGAGGGCTTGCTCATCTTCGCGCTGGTGCGCTATCGTCACCGGGGTGAGGCGGGCGAGCCACGGCAGACGTTCGGCAACCGCCGGCTGGAGATTACCTGGACGGCGATCCCGATTGTCATCCTGATCTTCGTCTTTATTCTGACCGTGCGGGCGATGCGGGTTATCGCCGCGCCGCCCGCCGGCGGTGACGCGCTCAACGTCACGCTGATCGGCCATCAGTGGTGGTGGGAGTATCGTTATCCCGACCTCGGGATCGTGACCGCGAACGAACTGCATATCCCGGCCGGCAAGACCGTTCACCTGCAACTGGAATCGGCCGATGTCATCCACGACTTCTGGGTGCCGCAACTCGGGCGCAAGATGGACGTCGTGCCGGGGAAGATCAACAGCATCTACGTGCAATCAGATAATCCGGGTGTCTTTGACGGCGCTTGCGCCGAATATTGCGGCACGCAGCACGCCTGGATGCGGATCAAGGTCATCGCCGATTCCCCAGCAGACTTCGACCAGTGGGTGCAAGCGCAAAAAGCGACAGGCGCGCAGCCAGCCAGCCCGGACGCTCTGGCTGGCCGTGGCATCTTTCTCAGTTCAGCAGGCAACTGCGCGTCGTGTCACACGATCAACGGCACGGCGAACCTGGCGAATGTCGGCCCTGACCTGACGCATGTTGGCAGCCGGACGACGATTGGCGCGGGTGTGTTGACAAACACTTCGGATAATATGGCGCGCTGGCTGACGAATCCGCAACAGGTCAAGCCGGGCAACTTGATGCCAGATCTACGCCTGACGCCTGACGAAGTGCGCGCGCTCACCGCGTACCTGGAGAGCTTGAAGTAACGGCCGCCGCTCGCGGCGCTGGTGTGTTGAAGAACGGGGGCAGCGATGACGGTGGAACTGACCGGGCAGGAGGGGTTGCGGCCACGCGCGCGCACGCCCGGTGATGTGCTCTTGCTGCGCTGGCTGGCAACTGTCGATCACAAGCAGATTGGCATCATGTATCTCATGGGCGCGGTCTTCTTCTTCCTGATTGGTGGCGTTGAGGCGTTGCTGATTCGGATTCAACTTGCCCAACCGAACGCCACCGTGCTCAGCCCGGAAGTCTACAATCAGATTTTCACGATGCACGGCACCACGATGATCTTTCTCGCGGTGATGCCGCTGCTGGCTGGCTTCGTGAATTACTTCGTGCCGCTGATGATCGGCGCGAACGATATGGCCTTCCCGCGCCTCAACGCCTTCAGCCTCTGGCTCTTCATCTTCGGTGGATTGCTGCTGAACTTCAGTTTTCTGACCGGTCACGCGCCGGACATCGGCTGGTTCGCGTACGCTCCGCTCACGGAGCAGCCGTACGCGCTCAGTAACGGCGTGAATTACTGGATCCTCGGGCCGCTCGTCGCCAGTGTCGGCACGATTCTGACGGCGCTGAATGTGATCGTGACTATCCTGACGATGCGTGCGCCGGGCATGACGCTCACCAAAGTGCCGTTGTTCGTCTGGATGTCGCTGGGGCAGGCGATTCTCATCATCTACGCCTTTCCGCCGCTCACGGCGTCACAGGCGATGCTGTTGCTCGACCGCGAACTCGGCGCCCACTTCTTCGATCCGGCGGCGGGCGGCAGCCCGGTCCTCTGGCAGCATCTCTTCTGGTTCTTCGGCCATCCCGAGGTCTATATCATGATCTTGCCGGCCTGGGGGATGATTTCCGAACTGATCCCGGTCTTCTCGCGCAAACCAATCTTCGGGTATCCCTTCGTCGCCGCCTCAACCGTCGCAATCGTCTTCCTGAGCATGACGGTATGGGCGCACCATATGTTCGCTGTCGGCATGGGCGACCTGGCTGACGGCTTCTTCGCCGCCGCCAGCTTTTCGATCGCGGTGCCGACCGGCGTCAAGGTCTGGAACTGGATTTTCACCATGATCGGCGGACGGCTGCGCTTCACTACCTCGATGCTCTTCGCGATCGGCTTCATCGCGATGTTCGTCATGGGCGGCCTGACCGGGGTGATGGTGGCGGTCGTGCCGTTCGACCAGCAGGTGACCGATACCTATTTCCTGGTGGCGCATTTCCATTACGTCTTGTTCGGAGGAAGCCTGCTGGCGATACTGGCGGGCGCTTACTACTGGTTCCCCAAGATGACCGGGCGCCTGCTGGATGAGCGGTTGGGCAAGTGGCATTTCTGGACGACGCTGATCGGCTTCAACATGACCTTCTTCCCCATGCATATCCTGGGCATAATCGGGATGCCGCGCCGGGTGTATACCTACCCCAACCTGCCTGGTTGGGGTGAAATCAACCTCTTCGAAACCCTCGGCACCTTCCTGCTGACGATCTCCGTCCTGATCTTTCTCTGGAATCTCTGGCACAGCCTCCGCAATGGCGAGGTGGCGGGCGACGACCCATGGGACGCCTGGACGCTGGAGTGGGCCACCACGTCGCCGCCGCCGCCGCACAATTTCGACCATGTGCCGCCCGTGCGGAGCCGGCGCCCGCTGTGGGATTTGAAACACCCGGAAGATCCGGATTGGAGGCATGGCGAATGAGCGGCGCGGCCAGTGCGGGACTGAGCGAGCAGCAGGCGCGGGCGCCGATGCCGGTGCCGAGTGGCGCGGACGCGGCGCTGGCGCGGACCGATCCGCACAAATTGCTGATGGGCTTCTTCATCAGTTCCGAGAGTTTCTTCTTCCTATCGCTAATCGTGACGTATATCACCTTTCACGGGGCGACCGGCCCGCAGGCCAAAGACGTGCTGGACGTGCCGCTCACTGGCCTGTTCAGCATCGCCCTGTTCGCAAGCAGCGGCACGCTGTATCTGGCCGAGCGCGGGATGCACCGGGGGAATCGCGCGCAACTGCGTCTCTGGCTGCTGGTGACGATTGCGCTGGGCGCGATCTTTATCGCCGGCCAGGCGTACGAATATCACCACCTGATTGACGAGGGCGTCACCATTAGTTCAGGTCTGTTCGGCACAACCTTCTTCACCCTCACGGGCTTTCACGGCTTGCACGTCATCATTGGCCTGGTCGCGCTCAGTATTCTGGCGGCGCTGACGTTCGCGGGCGACTTCGATGAGGGCAATGAGATGCCCCTGACGACGGCCGGCCTCTACTGGCACTTCGTGGACGCGGTCTGGGTGGTGGTTTTCTCGGTGGTCTATCTGTGGACGCTCGTGTCGTAATTGGTGGCGCGGGGCAAAGCGGCGGTCGGCGATGGAGACGATTCTGACAGCCTGGGACGTTGAACCGAGCGTTGTCGCCGGCGTTGTTCTGCTGGGGGCAGGGTATTCTGCGGCGCTGTGGTATGGGCGGCGGCGCGGCCAGGCTGTGCGCTGGGGCCAGGTTGTGGCCTTTCTGATGAGCCTGGCGGTGTTGCTTTTTGCGCTCATTTCACCGCTGGACGTGGTCGGCGATACGTATTTGCTGAGCGCGCACATGATCCAGCACCTCCTCTTGATTCTGGTCGTGCCGCCGCTGGCGTTGCTCGGCCTGCCGGCATGGCTGCTGCGCGCGGTACTGGCGATGCCGGCCTTCGATCGGTTGGAGTGCCTGGTGGCCCAGCCCATCGTCACGTTGCTCGTCTTCACGGTCGGCGTCGCTGGCTGGCATCTGCCGGTCTTCTATGACGCAGCCCTGCGCGACACACGGGTGCATATCGTCGAGCATCTGTGCTTTCTGGGGGTGGCGACGCTGTTCTGGTGGTCGGTCGTCGCGCCGCTGCCGGAACGCGATCGCCTCTCGCCGCTCGGCCGGGTGCTCTACCTCTTGCTGGCGAATCTGCCCAGCACAGTCGTGGCCGCGCCGATTACGTTTGCTCCCGCGCCGATCTATGCGCCCTATGTTACGCACGGCGATCAGCTGGGCATCAATCGGCTCCTTCAGGACGGCTGGGGGCTGACGCCGCTGGTCGATCAGCAGCTCGCCGGCGTGTTGATGTGGGTGCCGACCGGCCTGGTGCTGGTGACGGTGGCGCTGGCGATCTTCCTGCAATGGGAGCAGCAGCCGACCGAATATACCTGGAGTGATGAGCCCGCTGAGGTGGCGCGGTAAGCAACGCGCGACACCACCTGGGAATGAGGGGAGGCCGATGACAACCGAGGAACACGAGGCGGCTACCGCGGCGACCGAAGAGGAGCCTGCACCGGTGGCCAGCGCTCACGCCCACCACCTGCCGTCGCCGACGCTCGCGCCAATCACTATGGCCGGCGGCATCGCGCTGTTGTGCCTCGGCGTCGTGACGAGCTACTTGGTCTCGCTATCTGGTATCGTGATTTTTGCCTGGGGTCTGGCCGGGCTGATCGCCGATCTGCGACGTGACGCCCGGAACACTGCCGCGACAGCCAAGGAGAAAGTTGCACATGAGTGAACGCGACCAGCGCTCGCGCGACCATGCTCCAACCGAAATCGAGACGTCCTCGGCGCCGAACGAACAGCTGGCTCGTAGCCAGAGTACGCTGCTCGTGGATACGCCGCGTCTGAACGACGAAGCGCGCCACGAGTCGGCGGAGGAACTGACCCGGCGCGGCCTGCTAACGAAGATCTCGTTGCTCGGCAGCGCAGCGATTGGGGCAGTGGTCGGCATTCCGATTATCGGCTATCTGCTGGGGCCGCTGGTCAAACCAACGCCGTCCGACTGGCGCAACGTGGGCAAGGTGGACGATTTCAGTCCGGGTGAGACGAAACTCGTCGCATTTGACGACCCCTCGCCGCTGCCCTGGGCCGGCCAGACCGCGCGGCTCGCTGCCTATATCCGGCGCGAGGGGCAGAACGACCAGTTCCTCGCGTTCGCCGTCAACTGCACGCATCTCGGGTGCCCGGTCAACTGGCAGCCCAGCAGTGGTATTTTCATCTGTCCCTGCCATGGTGGTGTCTATTACGCCGACGGCACGGTGGCGGCTGGACCACCACCGCGCCGGCTCTTCACGTATGACACTCGCGTCGCCAACGGACAGGTGCAGTTACGGGCCACGCCGTTGCAGACCTCGTGATGAGCAGCGCGGCGCTGCAATCGGCACAGGAGCGGGTTGATGAGCACGCTTGACCAGCCAGAAACGGAAGCACAGCCAAAGGGACGGCGCGGTATCGGCGACCACCTCTACGACTGGCTCGACGAGCGCATGGGCCTGAAAGACATCATTTTGCCCGTGATCGTCCACCCGGTGCCGCGCAAATTGAACTTCTGGTATGTCTTCGGTAGCGCGACGCTGGCCGCCTTTGTCGTCCAGGTTGTTACTGGCGTGGCGCTGGCGATGACGTATGTGCCGTCAACTTCGAACGCCTATCAGAGCCTCCAGTTTATTACGCACGACGCGGTGCTTGGCCGCGTCGTCCGAGGGATGCACTTCTGGGGCGCGTCGGCGATGGTCATTTTCATCGCCATTCACACGATCAGCGTTTTCCTGATGGGGTCGTTCAAATATCCACGCGAGGTGAACTGGCTCACCGGTTCGTTCCTGCTGCTGATGACGCTGGCGATGGCCTTCAGCGGCCAGTTACTCCGCTGGGACCAAACGGCCTACTGGTCGGTGGGCGTGGCCGCTGCGCAGGCCGGCAAGACGCCGATTATCGGCAACTGGCTGGCCCAGGTCGTCGTCGCCGGCCAGACGATCGGCGGCGCAACGCTGACGCGCTTCTTCGCCACGCACGTCTTCCTGATCCCGGCGATCATGTTCTTACTGGTCGGCCTGCACCTCTACCTCGTCGTCAAAGACGGCGTATCGGAGCTGCCGGTAGCGGGCAAACCCGTGCGCCGCGCGACCTACCGGCGCGAGTACCATCGCGTCTTGAAGGAGGACGGCGAGCCATTCTTCCCCGACTTCATCTGGAAAGACGTAGTCTTTGCGCTGCTGACGGTGATCGTCCTGCTCATCCTCGCCATCTGGCTCGGCCCGCCGGAACTCGACCGGCCGCCAGACCCGACTATCATCCAGGCGTATCCACGCCCCGACTGGTATTTCCTCCCCTACTTCGCGGTGCTGGCGCTGCTGCCGCCGGCGGTGGAGAACTGGGTCATCCTCGGCGCACCGCTGCTCGGCGGCATCATCATGCTGGTCGTGCCCTTCATCGCGAACCAGGGTGAGCGCGCTCCAAGCCGCCGTCCCTGGTCCGTAGCGATTGTGATCGTCTTCCTGGCGGCAGCATTGGCGCTCGGCATCGCGGGCGACCGCGCGCCGTGGTCGCCGAAGATTGGCGAGGGGCAACCAGGGCCGATACCGCCGCAACTCCTCGTCAATACCAGTCCGGCCGCGCAACATGGCGCGCAGGTCTTCCAGGACAAAACCTGCCATTCGTGTCACATGCTGGCGGGCACCGGCGGCGAGCGTGGCCCGGACTTGACGCACGTTGGCACGCGGTTGACACGCGACCAGCTGACCTGGCGCATTCTTGGTGGGGGGAACAATATGCCGGCCTACGGCGGCAATATTGACACCAACGACTTGAACGATCTGTTGGACTTCTTGCAGGGCCTCAAATAATGGTGGTGGGTCCGTTGGCTGGTTGATGGCGCCGAAAGGTGACGCGAGACTGCCGGCGTTGATCGGCACGGTAGTGCGCCACCGCAGGGAGGGTGTTCTCTGATGACAGGTACAGCGATTCCGCTACGTTCGCGCGGCGTTGTGCTCGATGCCGCGCCATCAGCGCTGGGCGAACTCCGCCGCTCGGACGACGCTGCCGGTGATTTTCCGACTCTGCGCCGGCGCTTCGCGGAGGATGGGTATTTGTACTTGCCCGGTTACCTCGACCGCGCCGCCGTGTTGGCCGCGCGCGGCGCGATCGCCGAACACCTGGCGGCGGCGGGCTGGCTCGACGACCGCTATCCGGCGATCGAAGCGGTCGCCGCGCCGAGCGCCGCTGGCGTGACGATGGGCGAGCGGGCGCACTGGTGCCGCGATAGCGCTGCCGTCCAGCGCCTGCTCTACGCCGGCCGCATGATCGCATTTTACACAGGCTTGCTCGGTGGCCCGGTGCGCCACTTCGACTACACCTGGCTGCGCGCCGTGCGCCCGGGCCAGGGCACCGCGCCGCACGGCGACAGCGTCTTTATGAACCGGGGAACAACCGAACTCTACACAGCCTGGACGCCGCTTGGTGACATATCCCTTGAACTTGGCGGGCTGATCGTGCTGGAGGGGTCGCACCGGCAAGACGACGTCAAGCAGGAGTATGGTCAGCGCGACGTGGACACCTATTGCAGCAACCATGCCGACGCCGCCGAGTATGCGAGCGGCGAGAAGTGGTGGAACGGCGTCCTGAATGAGAATCCGGCAGAGTTACGGTCGCAGCTCGGGGGCCGCTGGCTGACAGCGGAGTTCAAAGCGGGCGACCTGCTGACTTTCGGCATGTACACACTGCACGCCAGCCTGGATAACCAGTCAGATCGCGTTCGGCTCTCCACCGATTCGCGCTACCAACTGGCCTCGGAAGCCGTGGACGAGCGGTGGATCGGCCCTGAGCCGGCCGGTCACGGCCCGGCAGGCAAACGCGGCGTGATTTGCTGACCGCCGTCAGGGCCGAAAGCGTAAGGTGTAAATCGCCCCATCTATCGCTGAGCGGAAGACGATCGCGTCGCCTTGCGGCGCCAGTTCCCAGTCGTCGCCAGCGACAAAAAACGCCACCTGCCGGACGCTGACCAGCGCCGTTTGCGAGCCATCGCTCAGGCGGTAATGCCAGAGTTCGTCCGTCGCCAGCGACGACGGCGCCGGGATGTAGACCAACCCCTGGCTGTCCGGCGCCCAGCGATAGCCGCCGCTGAATGCGAGTTTCCGCCGATTCCCGCCGGCTGGATCGATCGCCCAAATACCATTCGCGCTGGCGTCCGGTTGGAGTGTGGCGACATAGACGATCGTCTGGCCGTCCGGCGATATCGAGACGCTCTCCAGTGACCTGCTGCTGACGATTCGTGTCACCGTGCCTGTGACCGTATCGAGAATGTACAGGCCGGGATTCTCGCCTGCCCCGTCGCGCCCGTTGATCAGTATCCGCCGGCCATCGGGGAACCATTGCAGACCCTCCGTGCGGACGACCGGCGGCAGGATACGCACGTCACCGCCGTCAACGCGGGCCACGGTGACGCGCGCCGGCTGTTCGAGGTCGTACGGCGCACGGTCAACGTCGGTCGCCGGGGCTAGCCAGGCGACGTGGTCGCTCTGCGGCGAGAAGAAGACGCGCACGGCGCCGTTCCGCACCGCGCCGACTGGCGTGCCGTCGAGCCGGGCGATCCACGTCTCGCGTCCATTCGGATAGGCCACCAGCTGCTGGTCGGGCGAAAAGGCCCCGAAGAGGTCGCTCAGCAGATAATGCGCGCCGCCCTGCACCTTCAGCGCCCAGGTCGCCACCTGGCCGCCGGCCGTGCCCTCGGCGCCGTAGTAGTAGACGCCGCTGCCGTCGTTGAGCCACTGCGGATAGGCGCAGCAGCCGTCGCGCGTCAACTTCGCCAGGCGTGGCGTGAACTCGTTGCTCGGTGAAGCCACACGCGCCGGCGTGGCGCTGGCGGCTGGTCGCGTTGTGGTCGGTGTCGCCGGCAAGGTGACTGCAGTGGCTGCGGCGGTAGCCAAAGGCTGGCGCAACGGACTTGTGGGCGTGATGATGTTCGGTGTGGCCGGCGCCGGCCTGGGCGGTAGCGTGCCGGCAGTCGGCGTCGGACTACTGCCGGGGCTGCACGCGGCCAGCACACCGGCGACGATGAGAGCTATTGTGCAAAGCGCCGCGCGCAATGCCGGACGACGGACCGCACTGCTCACGGCCAGGCCCGATCGTAGGCATTCAGATAGGCATCGCCAAAGGTCACGTCGGGCTGGTCGCTGATCGTCATCCAACGGTCGGGGTGGTCGAGGTCGCGCTCGAACGTCAGGCCGTTGCGGCGGATACCTAGCGTCGCGCGCCACCAGTCAACGTTCAGCAGCGGCGCCGGATTGACTGTCTGGCGCATCGCCGACTTGCGAATCTCCAGGTGCAGGTGTGGATCGTGCTCGCAATTACCGTCCGGTTCGCCCGAGAGCGCGATCGGGTCGCCCTGGCGCACCTGCTGTCCCGGCACCAGATTCGCGCGCTGCAAGAGGTGGCCGTAGAGCGAAAAGAGATCGCCGCCGTGCTGGATGACGACATTGTGCGGCGCGGCGCCATAGGGGCCGTCCACGGCGAAGACGGTGCCATCGCCGATGGCGCGGACGATGGTGCCGCAGGGCGCGTTGAAATCAATGCCGAAGTGAAGTCCCTGGCCGGCGGGGTACTGGTACATGTGCGACCAGACCGTGTTGCCGTACCACTGGCCGATAAACCAGCTGCCGGGGCCGGGCGGACCGGCGAAGGGCGCCTGAAACGGCGGCAGAGCCGCTTGGGCGGGCGCGGCCAGGCCACCCCCGCAAGCGAGTGCCAGCAGCACGGCCAGCACACTGCATACGCGAAGGAGCAATCGCCGCGCCCGCAGTAGCCGCATGGTCATCACTGCCAGAGTCCCCTGAGAGGGAGGCGTCCGTTCACCCATAGAGTGATCGTATCAAGACCGGCTGGCTGGGACAAGTCCACGCCAGCATACGACATATCCCCCCAATGGCAACGCCTACACTAGCGCAGTATCGGCAAAAACAATGGACTCACGGCATGCAAAGATATGTATCGCGCGTGCCAGTTCTGGAGTTCAAACTCGAAGAGGGGAGTAGACCCAAGCACCTGGTCGCCATGCGAAACGACAAGCGACGCCTTGAAGCCGTTGCGGAATGGCGGACCGCTCCACGACGCTACGGATGTCCAGGCACCATCGAGCGTGCCGTCGGCCGCTTTCTTCTCGATGTCGAACGTCAGCGCTGCCTGGCGCGCGGTGTTGCCTGGTGGCACGACGATTGACCAAATACCGTAATGGCCATCTGGGTGCGTGCCAAAAGGGCGCTGGTAGATGTCGAGTGATACCGTGTATGGTGGTGTGGTATCGGTGGCGGGGGACTCCGCTGCTCCGGGCAACAGCAGACAACTTATGGCGACAGTCGCCCCACCAGTTTGCTGGATCGCTGGATCAACCAGCACTACCGGGCGCGCCGTGACAAGGCCCGGTTGCGTGCTGGAGTTCAGCAGTCGCGCCCAGCGTGGGTACAGCTTCTGGCCGGTAGCGGTGCTGATCGCGATCGTCGCTGGCGTCGGCACTGCTGGCGTTTGATAAACGACTAGCCCCGCCGGCAGGTTCTCCTGCCGGCGCGTCGTCCCGAATTGCAGGGTGACTGTTCCCGGCGCTGGGTTGACGAACGCGACCAGCGCCGCGCGGCTGGTTCCCCCGCCCGCCGAAGGCTGTTCTGCCACAGCTGCAATCCGGTCAGTCGTGAGGCGCAGGCCGAACGCCGTGCTGCCCGGTAGCGCGTGCTGGAGCGTGGGATCACTGAGCATGACCGCTGCCGGCGCCGCTGGGTCGCGCCGGTAGAGCGTCAGACCGTTGGTGGTCAGCACGGCTTCCCGGGGTAGATAGCCGTACAGATACGGATCGGACGATTCAGCAAGCACTGCCGTTCGTGGCAGATGTCCATCATCAGGCAGAACGAACTGTTGATAGCCGATGGCGCCGCTGCCGTAGACCTGATGACCAGCGCGACGGAGATAGACCGACAGTAACTCCTGCTCAACGCTATTCGCCGCCACATCGGGCAGCACGACCGCGTCGCCAGCCGGGACCGCCGCGACCAACCGATTGAGCCAGGGATCGGGCGCAAGGCCAAAGACAATATCACTGCCGAAGCGCGCTACTTCGTGATACTGATCGCGCGCCGCGCCGGCCGCCTGCGCCGCGCGCTGCTCCCAGCCAGCCGGGTAATCGGCGGTGTGAACGACGACCTGCTCGACGCCGAGTCCTTGCAGCAGCTGGATTGCCGCTGGATCAGGAAAGCGTGCGACCAGATTTTGGAATTCGTCATACGCCGGGGGCATGAAGCCGCTGTTACCGCCAATGACCGGCCGCCAATGCACAGTGGTCGTCAGGTTGAGATAGGCCGGAATGGTGTTGTGCGGCGGCAGCGGCAATTCGAGAATCGGGCCGCTGCCGTGATCAGCCAGCCAGCGATAGACTGGCGCGCTCACTGCGTCCGCAACCGGTCCTGTCATGCCGACGTGGGTGCGGTATTCGGTGACAAATGGGGCGACGACCAGGAGCACGGTCAGTATGACTGTAGCGAGACGTGCCGGGCGCGAGTTGGGCCGCCAGCGAATGCGCCGCAGGCCGCGCGCGATAGCCTCGACGCCAAAGCCGGCCAAACCACCGAGGCCCAGCAGGGCCAGGATGACGAAGCGCGTCGGGACGCGAAGCGCTGTAAAGCCGGGTACTGTCTTGTATAGTAGCCAGTAGGGCAGCGGGACGCGCCACTGCCCCAGGTCTATGTACGGTCCCAGCGTGAGCGCCACCCCGGTGGCAGCCAGCGCGACGAACAGCCAGCGTTCGCGGCGTCGCGAAAAAGCCACACCGATTGCAGCAAGCAGTGGCGCTACTAGGCCAGGAAAAAGCGTGCGCTCGCTCGATGCGCCGGTGAAGCGGTAGAGTGGACCACTCCAGAAGAGATTATTCCCCGTGACATGGATGTAAAAGCCCCAGTCGGCCGACCATGGCAGCGTTTCGTCGAGTGATCGCTGGATACCGAGGTCGCGGGTCACTTGCAGGTACGGAATGAAGAATGGAACCAGCGCCAGGAAGCCGATCCCGGCGCCAAGGCTAAGCCTCGGTAACACTTGCCGTGCGAGAACTCGCCATGGCCGTCGTTCCGCGAGTAGGAGATAGACGAACGTGACCGCCAGGCCAAGCAATTCGGCGTAGAAGAAATAGATACTGGTGAGACCCTGAAAGGCGATAGCGAGTGCCAGTAGCCCGCTCCAGCGCCAGCCGCCACCGCGCCAGAGCCGGATCAACGCCCAGATCGCCAGGGCGATCCAGCCGGAATTCAGGACATTGAGGTGGGTCAGATTCGCGAGTTTGTATGGCGCGAAACCGAAAGGGAG
>DASUBC010000294.1:0-7460 GCA_035763465.1 Thermomicrobiales bacterium | reverse complement strand
GCGCCCCGATCATTCCTGGCTATTGCCGGCCAGCTTGATGACGGTCAGGGGCAGGTCGGCCTGCGCCACTGTCAGCAACGGATCGCCCGGCGCCTCGGCTGCTGGCGCGACGCGTAGCAGCGCCAGGCGCGCCAGCGCCAGTGCCGCCAGTGATAGCGGTGTGCCATCGCGCTGTACGGCTAGTGTCGTGATCATGGTTCGCTTGCTTTCTCTCCCTGCGGTGGGCGCCCGGCGGTTCAGCGCCCCGGAGCCTAGTCTGTGGGACGGCGGTTGCGCGCGACGTTGCCGCAGGTTACCGCCAGGTAAATGGCTGGCGCGACGACCTAAGGTCAGGTTGACGCCTGAGGCCGTAACGGCCAGGCGGTCAGCCAGGCCCGCAATGGTGAGGAGCGCCGCCGCGAGCGCGTACCAGCGCCACGGTTTCCACCGGGAAAGCGCCGGCGGCGGGCGAAGCTGCCGAGCGCCGCGATCGGCAGCCCCAGCCCAATCCGGGCCACTGCCTCTACGCGCGTGCCGGTGTTCGGCGCCGCGCTGCCTGATGTTGTGTCGCCGTATACCGGCTACCTGCGCGAGCTGGTGGTGCGCGGGGCGGTCGTGGCCGAGACCGTGCGGTGCGCGGTGCGCCCGGGCGAGCCAGCCGTCGCGATGCTGGCCGGGCGCCATGAGCATGACGCCGCGCTGATCGTCATGACCACGCGCTGCCAGGGCAGCCCCGGCCGCGCTCACCCTCCTCGGCGCCCCCTGAACGCCCGGCTGGCTCTTCCCGCGCCCACCACAGCACGCCCCGGCGGCGGTCACCTTGAGCCGATCGATCGCCGCGCCGGGCGCGGCGAGGCGCCCGGCGCGACGCTTGCCGCTGTTAGCGGTCGCGCTCCTGGCCTGCCTGGCCGTCCGCGCGCTCCAGCGCCTCCAGGTGCGCGTGCGCGGCGGCGAGACGGGCGAGCGGCACACGGTAAGGCGAGGCGCTGACGTAGTCGAGTCCCGCCTGCGCGCAGAAGCGCACGCTCGCGGGGTCGCCGCCGTGCTCGCCGCAGATGCCGACCTTCAGGCCAGGCCGGGTCCGGCGGCCGAGTTCGGTCCCGAGGGTGATCAGCCGGCCGACTCCGGCCTGATCGAGCGACTGGAAGGGGTCGTACGGCAGGATGCCGCGCGCCACGTAGCCCGGGAGAAAGCGACCGGCGTCGTCGCGGCTCAGCCCGAACGTCGTCTGAGTCAGGTCGTTGGTGCCGAAGGAGAAGAACTCCGCCGCCGCCGCGAGCTCGTCGGCCAGCAGCGCCGCGCGTGGCAGCTCGATCATCGTCCCGACCAGGTACGGCACAGTCACGCCCTGCTCGGCGAAGACCTCGCGCGCCGTCTGCTCGATGATCGCGCGCTGCGCCTCCATCTCCTTGACGGTGCAGACGAGCGGGATCATCACCTCCGGCGCGACGGCCACGCCCTCGCGCGCCACCGCGCACGCGGCCTCGAAGATCGCGCGCGCTTGCATGGCGGTGATCTCCGGGTAGACGATCCCGAGGCGGCAGCCCCGGAAGCCGAGCATTGGGTTGGCCTCACGCAACTGCTCGACCTTCGTCGCGACAACCGCCGGGTCAACGCCGAGCGTGCGCGCAAGTTCCGCCTGCTCCACGTCGGTCTGCGGCAGGAACTCGTGCAGCGGCGGGTCGAGCGTGCGGATCGTGACCGGCAGCCCGTCCATCGCCCGGAAGATGCCGGCGAAGTCGGCGCGCTGCAACGGCAGGAGGCGCGCCAGCGCCGCCGCGCGCTCCTCGGCCGTCTCGGCCAGGATCATCGCCCGCATCGGCAGGATGCGATCGCCTTCAAAGAACATGTGCTCAGTGCGGCACAGGCCGATGCCCGCGGCCCCGAAGTCGCGCGCCACCCCGGCGTCATGGGGCGTGTCGGCGTTGGCCCGCACGCCAAGCGTGCGGAACTCGTCGGCCCAGCCGAGGAGGGTCTGCAACTCGCCGCCGAGGGCCGGGCGGATCATCGGCGCCTGGCCGAGCATCACTCGCCCGCTGCCGCCATCGATCGTGATCCAGTCGTCGTGCCGGACAACCGTCTCGGCCACGGTGAACGTCTGCGTTGCGTAATCAACGACCAGGCCGGCCGCGCTGGCGACGCAGGGCTTGCCCATGCCGCGCGCCACCACCGCTGCGTGCGAGGTAATGCCCCCGCGCGCGGTGACGAAGCCACGCGCCGCCACCATGCCGTGGAAGTCGTCCGGCGAAGTCTCCTCGCGCACCAGAATCACTGCCGCGCCGGCGCGCTGGCGGGCCTCCGCCTCATCGGCGTTGAAGACCACCTGGCCGCTGGCCGCGCCGGGACTCGCGGGTAGGCCGGTCGTCAGGATCGTCGGGGTCGCCAGCGGGTCAAGTGTCGGGTGCAAGAGCTGGTCCAGTTGCTCAGGCTCGACGCGCCGCACGGCGGTCGCGCGGTCAATCAAGCCCTCCTCGGCCATCTCGACGGCCATGCGGACGGCCGCCGCGCCGGTGCGCTTGGCTGTGCGCGTCTGGAGCATGTAGAGCGTCCCGTGCTCGACGGTGAACTCCAGGTCCTGGGCGTCGCGGTAGTGGCGTTCGAGTTGTTCGGCGACGCGCAAGAACTGCGCGTAGGTCGGCGCGAGGAGCGGGTCGCCCGCCATTTCGGCGATCGGACGCGGCGTGCGTACCCCGGCGACGACATCCTCACCCTGCGCGTTCGGGAGATACTCGCCGACGAGGCGCTTTTCGCCAGTCGCCGGGTCGCGGGTGAAAGCGACGCCGGTAGCGCAGTCGTCGCCCATGTTGCCGTAGACCATCGCCTGCACGTTGACGGCGGTGCCGAGGTCATTGGCAATGTGGTTCTCACGGCGGTAGTTGACCGCACGCTCGGTGTTCCAGGAGGCGAAGACCGCGCCGATCGCGCCGTGGAGCTGCGCCATTGGATCCTGCGGGAAGTCGTGCCCGGTCTGCTCGCGCACGATCGCCTTGAAGGTCGCCGTGAGCTTACAGAGTGCGGCGGCGTCGAGTTCGGTATCGTCCTGGACGCCACGGCGGGCCTTCGCCCGGGTCAGCGCCGCTTCGAACAGTTCACCCGGAATGCCCAGGACGACCTTGCCGTACAGTTGCATCAGCCGGCGGTAGGAATCGTAGGCGAAGCGCACGCTGCCGCTCGACGCGGCCAATCCTGCTACGGTCGCGTCGGTCAGGCCGAGGTCGAGGATAGTGTCCATCATCCCCGGCATCGAGACCTTCGCGCCCGAGCGCACCGAGAGGAGCAAGGGATTCGCCACGTCGCCAAAGCGCTTGCCACGCGCCTGCTCCACTCGCTGCAAGGCGGCCAGCACCTGCTCCCATAGTCCGGCGGGCATGTCACCACCGTCCTGGTAATAGGCCGTACAGGCTTCCGTCGTGATCGTGAAGCCGGGCGGCACGGGCAGGCCGGCCTGCGCCATCTCGGCTAGCCCGGCGCCCTTGCCGCCGAGCAGGTCGCGCCGCTGCGAATCACCCGCCGTGAAGCCATAGACCCATTGTTGCGCTACCGTCGTTGCTATCATCGTCCTACTCCTTTGTTGCGATCGTAGGGTCCGTGGGGGGGAACGCCGTCTGGCGGCGCGACCTGGCCCCCTCTACGCCGCCAGCATACGTGGCTGGCGTTGCGCCGGTCGTTGCCGCAGGTAAATAGCGGGTCGCTGATGAGCGACTCGTCGTACCAGCCACAACCCAGGACATGGGAAGCGCCTGGGTATGGCGTTCACGGGCCGTTTACCTGGCGCAACGACCCGCGCAATCTTCCCGGCTAGAGTGGGCAGTGAGGGGCGCGTCTGCGCCACGCCATGAAGCGGCAGCAATCAGGAGGGCGAGATGGGCGCGCGGCGAATGGTGACGGTTGATGGGAACGAGGCGGCGGCGCGCGTGGCGCACAAGGTCAACGAGGTCATCGCGATCTACCCGATCACGCCGTCCTCCGCGATGGGCGAATTGGCCGACCAGTGGTCGGTGGCGGGCCGGCGCAACATCTGGGGCACCGTCCCGCTCGTCGTGGAAATGCAGAGCGAGGGCGGCGCGGCGGGGGCGGTCCATGGCGCGCTGCAATCAGGCTCCCTCACCACGACCTTCACCGCCTCGCAGGGCCTCCTCCTGATGCTCCCTAACCTCTACAAGATCGCGGGCGAGCTGACCTCGACCGCCATCCATGTCGCGGCGCGCACCGTGGCAAGCCACGCGTTGTCCATCTTCGGCGACCACTCCGACGTCATGGCCGCCCGCGCCACCGGCTTCGCCCTCCTCGCGGCCAACTCCGTGCAGGAGGCGCACGACTTCGCGCTGATCGCCCAGGCGGCCACGCTGGCGGCGCGCGTCCCCTTCATCCACTTCTTCGACGGCTTTCGCACCTCGCACGAGGTGATGAAGATCGAGGAATTGACCGACGACGACCTGCGCGCGATGATTGACGACGACCTCGTCCGCGCGCATCGCGCCAGGGGTCTCTCGCCCGAGCATCCGGTCATGAGCGGCTCGGCCCAGAACCCCGATGTCTTCTACCAGGCGCGCGAGGCGGCGAATCCCTTCTATCTTGCCTGCCCCGGCATCGTCCAGCGCGCGATGGACCGTTTCGCCGGCCTGACCGGGCGGCAGTATCACCTCTTCGACTACGCCGGCGCGCCGGACGCCGAACGGGTCATCGTGATGATGGGGTCGGGCGCGGAGACCGCGCAGGAGACGGTCGAATACCTGCGCGCTCACGGCGACGAGCGGGTCGGCCTCCTCAAGGTCCGCCTCTACCGCCCCTTTGCGGCGGCGCAGTTCCTGGCCACCCTGCCGCCGACCACTCGCGCCATCGCCGTGCTCGACCGCACGAAGGAGCCAGGCAGCGTCGGCGAGCCGCTCTACCAGGACGTCGTCAGCGCCGTGAGCGAGGCCCTGGCGACCGGGGCAGCGCCGTTCGATCGCTTCCCGCGCATCATTGGCGGGCGCTACGGTCTCTCCTCAAAAGAGTTCACCCCGGCGATGGTCAAGGCGGTCTTCGACGAGCTGGCGCGGGAGCGGCCCAGGGGCCACTTCACGGTCGGTATCACCGACGACGTCACCCACCTCAGCCTCGACTACGACCCGAACTTCACGACCGAAAGCCCCGACACGGTGCGAGCGATTTTCTTCGGCCTCGGCTCGGACGGCACGGTCGGCGCGAACAAGAACGCGATCAAGATCATCGGCGAGGAGACCGGCCAGGAGGCGCAGGGTTACTTCGTCTACGACTCAAAGAAGGCCGGCTCGCTCACCGTGTCACACCTGCGCTTCGGGTCGCGGCCGATCCACTCCCCCTACCTGATCGCCCGCGCCAACTTCGTCGCCTGCCACCAGTTCACTTTCCTCTTCCGCTATGATCTCCTGAAGGCGGCCGAGGAGGGCGCGACGTTCCTGCTGAACAGCCCCTACGGTCCGGACGAGGTCTGGGACCGCCTGCCGCGCGCCGTGCAGCAGACGATCATCGAGAAGGGGCTGCGTTTCTACGTCATTGACGGCTACCGGGTGGCGAAGGAGGTGGGGCTGGGGCGACGCATCAACACCGTCATGCAGAACTGCTTCTTCGCGCTCAGCGGCGTGCTACCACGCGAGCAGGCGATCGCGGCGATCAAGGCGTCGATCCGCAAGTCGTACAGCAAGCGCGGCGAGGCGGTCGTGCAGCAGAACTTCGCCGCTGTCGATCAGAGCCTGGAACACCTCTCTGAAGTGCCGGCGCCGGCCGAGGTGACGAGCGCGATCACCCTGCCGCCGGTCGTTCCGGACGACGCCCCGCCATTCGTGCGCGACGTGACGGCGAAGATCATCGCCGGCCAGGGTAACGAGCTGCCGGTGAGCGCGCTGCCGCCGGGCGGCGCCTTCCCCACCGGCACGGCGCGCTGGGAGAAGCGCAATATCGCGCCGGAGCTCCCGGCCTGGGACCCGAGCATCTGCATCCAATGCGGTAAGTGCGTGCTGGTCTGCCCGCACGCGGCGATCCGCGAGAAGGTCTACCCCGATACTGCCCTTGACGGCGCGCCGGACACCTTCAAGTCTGACCGGGCGCGCTGGAAAGAATTCGACGGCTGGCGCTATACCCTGCAAGTCGCGCCCGAGGACTGCACTGGCTGCTCCCTCTGCGTGGCGGCCTGCCCGGTCGCGAGCAAGCTCTCGCCGGGCCTGAAGGCGATCAATATGGTCGAGCAAGCCCCGCTGCGCGCGCCCGAGCGAGCCAACTTCGCCTTCTTCCTCGACCTGCCCGAGGTGGACCGCCGCCGGCTCCATGTCAACCAGGTCAAGGACTCACAGCTCATCCAGCCGCTCTTCGAGTTCTCCGGGGCCTGCGCCGGCTGCGGCGAGACGCCATACCTGAAACTGTTGTCGCAGCTCTTCGGTGAGCGCAGCCTGATCGCCAATGCTACCGGCTGCTCCTCGATCTTCGGTGGTAATCTGCCGACGACTCCCTGGACCAGCTCCCCGGCGGGCCGCGGCCCCGCCTGGGCGAACTCGCTCTTCGAGGACAACGCCGAATTCGGCCTCGGCTTCCGGTTGACGCTCGATAAGCAGCGTGAGTTCGCCCTGGAATTGCTCGACCGCCTGGCGCCGGAGATCGGCAACGATCTCGCCGAGGCGCTCCGCGCGGCCGACCAGTCGCACGACGCGGGCATTGACGCACAGCGCGAGCGGGTCCAGACCCTGAAGGACACCCTTGCCAGGAGCGACGCGCCCGAGGCGCGCCAGCTCCTCGATGTCGCCGATGCCCTGGTGAAGCGCGCGGTCTGGATCGTCGGCGGCGATGGCTGGGCCTACGACATCGGCTACGGTGGTCTCGACCATGTGCTCGCCTCCGGGCGCGACGTCAACGTCCTCGTCCTCGACACCGAGGTCTACTCCAACACCGGCGGCCAGCAGTCGAAGGCGACGCCGCGCGCGGCGGTCGCGAAGTTCGCCGCCGCCGGCAAGCGCCTGCCGAAGAAGGACCTGGGGATGCTGGCGATGACCTACGGCACGATCTACGTGGCGCAGGTGGCGCTGGGAGCGAACGATGCCCAGGTGCTGAAGGCGTTCACTGAGGCCGAAGCCTATCCTGGGCCGTCGCTGATTATCGCCTACTGCCCCTGCATCGAGCATGGCTACGAATTGCGCTACGGCCTCGACCAGCAGAAGAAAGCGGTGGCGTCGGGCTATTGGCCGCTCTACCGCTACAACCCGGCACGGGTCGCCGCGGGCCAGCAACCGCTCGTGCTCGACTCGAAGGCGCCGAGTCTGCCGCTGGGGGACTACTTCGCGACGGAGGCGCGTTACCGGCTGCTGGCGCAGGACGGCGACACCGCCGCCGCGCTCCTGGCGCTGGCGCAGCAAGACGTGCTCGCGCACTGGCGCCGGCTTGAGCAACTGGCCGCTCCCGCCGGAGCCTGAGCGGGGCCTGTGGCGATCAGTCTGTCCCGGCCCGTCAACGCGCCATTTACCTGCGGCAAC
>DASUBC010000293.1:0-3579 GCA_035763465.1 Thermomicrobiales bacterium | reverse complement strand
CACGACCGTGCGCGACAACATTTTGCTCGGCACGCCGGAAGAGAGCGTGGATCTGCCGGCCGCGCTGCGTTTCGCCGTGCTGGAGCACGATGTCACGACCCTCGAACACGGATTGGACACCGAAGTCGGTTCACGCGGCGTGAAACTCTCCGGCGGGCAGGCCAGCCGAGTGGCGGCAGCGCGCCTCTTCACGCGCAACGCCGACCTGCTGGTGGTGGACGATCTCTCCTCCGCGCTCGACGTGGAGACCGAAAACCTGCTCTGGTCGCGCATCTTCGCCGCGCGGGCCGGCGCGGCGCCAGCGACCGTCCTGGCGGTCTCGCACCGCCCCGCCGCCCTGCGCCGCGCCGACCGCATCCTGGTGCTGCGTGATGGCCGCCTCGTCGCGACCGGCACGCTGCCCGAACTTCTGGCGACAAGCGAGGAGATGCGCGACCTCTGGGCCGGCGACCTGGCCGAAGAGGAGGCAGCAGTGGACTAGCCGTGCGGCCTGGTGGGATGTGGTCCCCGGTTGAAATCCGGGCCTGAGCGCGACAAGTCGCGACCGAAGTCCTCTCCGCGGACTGTTTGCTGGATGGGCCGGCCTCATCCCTCACGCCGGTGAAGCACAGTCTGCGAAGCAGACTTCGACCAGGCGCAGCCTGTCTAGCACGGGATTTCAATCCCGTGCCCCTCCATCGGCCACCCACCTGTACCCATTCCGGGTTCATCAATCGCCAGGCTACCGCGTGTCCCAAACACTGAACCGATACGATATTTGCTCTCCGTCTACCCAACTCTTGCCGCATCGCTGGACCGAAGACGCAAGAGGATTTGACATGATGTGCACTCTACTTTACATTCTCTCCCAGGCGCTCGATCGGTGACGGGCGGAGGGATGATGATCGGTAATCGTTTGCGGGCGGCTCGGCAGGCGGCCGGGCAATCGCAGAGCGAGCTGGCGACGGCGGCGGGCGTGACGCGACAGACAATTGGCGCGCTGGAAGCGAACCAGTATGCCCCAACGCTCAGTGTAGCGCTGCGGTTGGCGCGGGCGCTGGGGCAGGATGTCGGCGCGCTCTTCTGGCTCGCGGAGGATGAGCCGGTCATACAGGCTGAACTGTTCACGCCAGCCGGCGGTCAGCCCGCCACGCCGTTACGGGTGCAGGTGGCGCGTGTTGGCCGGCGCACGATCGCGCGGCCGGTTGGCGCGTACGAGCCGGCTGATGGCCTTGTGACAGACGCGGTTGAGGTCGTCGCCGGCAGCGCGCCGGTGCGGCTACTGGTCGAACCAGCGCTGCTGGACCGCACGGTGCTTGTCCTCGGCTGCGATCCGGCGCTGACCACGCTGGGGCGGCAACTGACGCGGCGGCATGGCGAACTCCGCCTGCAAGCGGGCGAAGTTGGCAGCCTGGCCGCGCTCACAGCGGTGGCGCGCGGCGAAGCGCACGTCGCGGGGATGCACCTGCTGGACGAGGCGAGCGGCGAATACAACCTGCCCTTCGTGCAGCGGCGCTTCGCGGGCCGCGATGTGCTGGTCGTCACGGCGGCGCACTGGGCGCAGGGCATCATTGTCGCGCGCGGCAATCCACGCGGCATCGCCGGCGCCGCCGATCTTGCCCGGCTCGATCTGACCATCGTTAACCGCGAGCCGGGGTCCGGCAGTCGCGCGGCGCTCGATCACGCACTCTACGCGTCCGGCGTGGCGCCGGAGACGATCCAGGGCTATGCCCGGCTCGTGCCGTCGCACCGCGCGGTCGCGGAGGTGGTCGCGGCGGGGCTGGCCGACGCCGGACCGGGCATCCAGGCCGCCGCGCACGCGCTCGACCTCGGCTTCGTGCCGCTCGGTTACGAACGTTACGACCTGGTGATTCCGGCGGAGTGGCGTGAGACGCCGCCGGTGCAGGCGCTGCTGGACACGCTGAGTAGCGCGACCTTCCGCGCCGAACTCGCGGCGCTGCCTGGCTACGACGCCTCGCAGACCGGGACAGTGGTGTTTGCTGGTCCACTGCCGCCTGGCGCGGCGGCGTAACGAGGAGTCGGTCACTGCCGACCTGGCTCAGGCTCGATGAGGAGGCTTCATGCACTGCCGCGTAGCGAGTGTGCTTGCGCTGCTGACCATGCTAAGTGTGCTGACCAGCCTTGCCGCATGTGGCGGCAGCCCCACCGCAACGCCCGCCGCACCGCCGACGGCCGGGAGCGCCGCGTCAACCAGCGCTTCGGCCACCGGCAGCACGGCGAGCAATGCGTCCACCAGCACGACAAGAACGACGGCTGGCAGCTCCGCCAGCGCGAGCAGCGCCTCCACAGCGACAGCGCCGCGCGCAGGCTTGTCGGTTGCTTCGCCGGCGGTGCAGGCGGGCACGCCGGGCGCTGTGCCGAAAATCAACGGCAACCTGACGATCTCCGCCGCGTCCTCGCTGACCGATGCGTTCAACGCGATGAAACAGCAGATCGAGGCGGCGAATCCCGGCACGACGATCACGCTGAACTTCGGCGCGTCGTCTACGCTGGCGGCGCAGATTGCCCAGGGAGCGCCGGTGAACGTTTTCGCTTCGGCCGATCAGCCGAACATGGACAAGGTGAAGCAGGCAGGACTGGTCGTGGGACAGTCCCAGATATTCGCCCAGAATAAGCCAGTCATCATCGTGCCGGTGGCAAATCCCAAAGGAATCACCGGCCCGAAAGACCTGGCGCAGCCCGGCGTGAAACTCATCCTGACCGACAAGAATGTGCCGATCGGCAACTACGCGCGGCAGATTCTCGACAAGCTGAGCGCCGATCCAGCGTATGGCGCTGATTTCAGTCAGAAGGTGCTCGCCAATCTGGTCTCGGAAGAAGCGAACGTGCGCGCGGTCATCGCGAAAGTACAACTGGGTGAGGGCGACGCGGGAATTGTCTACTCGTCCGATGTCACGCCGGCGGTACGGGACAAGGTGAAGATTATCCCCATCCCCGACCAGTTCCAGATCACAGCGCAATATCCGGCAGCGGTGATCAAGGGCACAGGCAACGAAGCCGGTGCGCGGGCATTCATCGCCTATGTGCTCAGTCCGGCGGGCCAGGCAATCTTGCAGCAGTGGGGGTTCCTGCCCGCCCCGACCGGGGGCAACATGCCCGCCGCGCCGATCGCGGCGACATCTGCCATGGCAATGTGGAGTGACCAGCGTGGCGCGTGCGGCTGACCGGCGGCCACGAGCCGGCAACGATATTCGGGACAGGCGCGCTGAACCTGCGGCGGCGCGCGTTCAGACACCCAGCCGGCGTGCGCGCCGCGAAGGGCTGGTGATTTTCGGCCTGCCGAGCGCGCTGTTCGTCGGCCTGATCCTCGTTTTGCCCCTGGTGGCGCTCGCCTATCGCACGTTGCAGGCGGGCGCGCTACCAACCAGCCTGCGCTCGCCAATCGTCGTGCAATCGCTGCAACTGAGCGCCTGGACCAGCACAATCACCGTCCTGCTGGCGATTGCGTTCGGGCTGCCGCTGGCGTACGTGCTGGCGCGCTGGCAGTTCCCCGGCCGGCGGATCGTGGACACGCTGGTGGATCTGCCGCTGGTGCTGCCGCCGGTCGTCGCCGGTGTCGGCTTGCTGATGGCCTTCGGG
>DASUBC010000292.1:0-5480 GCA_035763465.1 Thermomicrobiales bacterium | reverse complement strand
GCCCGATTGTCGGTGGCCGGGCGCTGAAGGGACCGGCCGACCGGATGCTGGCTGGCCTGGGACACGACGTTTCGCCGGTGGGGGTGGCGCGGCTCTACCAGGATTTTCTGACGGGGCTGGTGCTGGACGAAGAAGACGCCGCGCTCGCGCCGCAGGTGGAGGCGCTCGGACTCCGCGCGCTCGTGACGCGCACGATCATGGGCGACGCGGCCGACCGGCAGCGGCTGGCCGAAGAAGTGCTCGCGTTCGCCGCCGCGCCGCGCCCGGTGTAGTGAGGCGCACGGGTGCGAACAGTCGCGATTGTGCCGGTCAAAGACCTCGCGGACGCCAAGAGCCGGCTGGCTGGTGTCCTGGCTCCGGAGGAGCGGGCAGCGCTCGCCCTGCGTACATTGTGCAGTGTACTCGACGCACTGGCGCTGCCACCAATCGCGGAACGCATCGTCGTCAGCCCTGACGATGCTGTTCTGCGCGAAGCCATGGCGCGCGGCGCGCGTGGTCTACGGCAGCAGGGGCGGGGCTTGAACAACGCGTTGGAGCAGGCGCGGCGCTCGCTCGCACCAGCCCAGGCGGACGCATTGCTGGTCGTGCTGGGTGATCTGCCGCTGCTGGCCGGCGGGGATATTCACGCGCTGCTGACGCTGGCCGGGCAATTGCCGGGCGCCGGCGTGGTGCTGGCCCCGGATCGCCATGGCGCCGGCACCAACGCCGTGCTCTTGCGTCCCGCTGGCGCGCTGCCGTTCCTGTTCGGGGCCGGAAGCCTGGCGCGCTTCCGCGATCGGGCTAGCGCCCGGCAGCTGGCGGTGCATCTCTACCACGCGCCCGGCACGGCGCTCGATCTCGACACGCCGGCTGATCTCGCCTGGCTGGCGAGTCATGAGGGCGTGAGAGCGTGAGTCGTGAGAGAGGTTGGATTGACATGGTGCTAGTCAGCTGGCGCAGCGTTAGCTCCAAGCAACTCACGACTCACGCTCTCACGCCCTCACGACTGTTACGCGCTGTTGACAGCGCCGGAACCGTAGCGTAGAGTTGATAATGACCTTCGGGGCAGGGTGGAATCCCCGACCGGCGGTAAGGCGCACCAGCGCCAAGCCCGCGAGCCGCGTAGCGGTTGATCCGGTGCGAAGCCGGAGCCGACGGTTAGAGTCCGGATGGGAGAAGGTCGCCCGGTGACACGCAGTGTCCCGTGCTTTCGCGTTGCGCTTCGGCGCGGCGTGCAAGCGCGGCGCTTGGTGCATCGCTGCTGGCCCCGAAGGCAACTGCCTTCGGGTTTTTTGTTGTCCTCGCCAGGTCGCCTGGTGGAGAGGTGGAGGAGTGAACGCACTCGATCGGACGGTGACACGCGGGAGCGACCACGCCGCCAGCGTGAACGCCGGCCAGGCCGCGCGGCGGGACCGGACGCTGGAACGCGCGGCGCGGCCACGCTTGCCGCTTGAACTCATCAGCGTGCCGTTGTCGCTGCTGGCCGGCGTCGTGATCTGGCAATGGCTGGTCAGCGCGCGGAACCTGCCATCATTCATCCTGCCGGGACCAGGGCGCGTCGCCGCGCGCTTCGTCACCGCCTGGCAGGACGGCACCTGGTGGCTGCATACGCGGACGACGCTCACTGAGAGTCTGCTGGGCTTCGCGCTCGGCTTCGTCATCGCGACCGTGCTGGGCTACCTGCTGGCGCATGTGCCGCTGCTGGAACGCCTGGCGGCGCCGTATATCGCCGCGAGCCAGGCGCTGCCGATCGTCGCGATCGCGCCGCTGCTGTTGCTCTGGCTAGGCTTTGGCCTGCTGCCAAAAGTGGTCGTCGCCGCGCTGGTCGTCTTCTTTCCCATTCTGATCAATACCATCACCGGACTGCGGCGGATCGATCATTCGCTGGTAGAAGTCGCGCAGGTCTATGGCGCGTCCCGCGCGCAGACGTTCTGGCTGGTCGAACTGCCGCTGGCCCTGCCGACAATGCTGGGCGGGGTCAAGATCGGCTTCACACTCGCGGTCACCGGCGCGACCGTGGCCGAGTTCATGGGCGCCAGCCAGGGACTAGGCGTGCTGCTGAACATCTCCAAGGGGCTATTCGACACCCCGCTGCTCTTCGTCGCGCTGCTGACGCTCGTCGTCATGGCGGTGCTGGCCTATGGCCTGGTCTCGCTGCTGGAGCGCGTCCTTGTTCGCTGGTAAATAGTGTGCCTGTCGCCGAGAAAGGGAGAGAATCGCGATGAAGCGCCTTGCCAGTGCGTTGCTGGCCCTGCTGGTTCTGGTCTTGACCGCGTGCGGTTCGAGCATCGCGCCGACCGCAGCGCCGCAACCGACAGCCGCGTCCGCCGCAACCACGGCGGCCACCACGACGACCGCCAGTAGCACGACGACCGCACCGCGCGCGGCAGCCACACCCGCGTCATCGCCAGCGGCGAGCGGGGCAAAGACGAAACTGACGATCGCGCTCGGTTACATTCCCGATATCCAGTTCGCGCCCTTCTACGTCGCGGCGGCGCAGGGCTATTACGCCGACGAGGGCCTGGACGTTGACTTCAAGCAAGGGCTGGAGACCGACGTCCTCAAACTTGTCGGGACCAACGCGCTGAGTTTCGGCGTCGCCAGCGGCGACGAAGTGATGGTGGCACGCTCGCAGGGCGTGCCGGTAACACAGGTCGCGACGTGGTATCAGAAGTACCCGGTGAGCGTCGTCGCGCCGGAGAAAGCGAACATTCACCAGATCACGGACCTGAAGGGCCACACTGTTGGCGTGCCCGGCCGCTATGGGGCGACCTACGTCGGCCTGCTGGCCCTGCTCAATAGCGCGGGTCTCAGCGAGAAGGACATTCAGCTGCGCGAGGTCGGTTTCCAGCAGGTGCAGGCGCTGACGCAGGGCCAGGTGGACGCGATTGTTGGGTACACCAATAACGAGCCGGTGCAGTTGCGCGAGCAGGGCCAGGCGATCACCACGCTCAACCTCTTCGACTACGTCAATCTGGTGTCCAACGGCCTGGTCACCAATGAGCAGACGATCAAAGGCCAACCCGAGCTGGTGCGAAAGGTCGTGCGCGCCACCCTGCGCGGCCTACAGGCGACTATCGCCCAGCCCGACCAGGCGGTTGATATCTGTATCGCCAAGTATATTCCAGAAGCAGCCGGCAAGCGGGCGCAGGTGCGCGACGTGCTGATGGCCTCCATCCCGCTCTGGCAGAGCCAGGTCACGGACCAGCACGGGCTGGGCTACAGCGATCCGGCCGCCTGGACGTCATCGCGCGATCTGCTTCGCAAACTCGGCGTGCTGGGCAGTGACATTGACCTGGCGCAAACCTACACCAACGATTTCCTGCCACCCCGTTGAACGCGGAACGGGGAACGCGGAATTAAGGTTCAACCAGCGCCGTGCTGGAAAATGGGCACCGTACTGACGAGAGTTAATTCCGCGTTCCGCGCTCCGCGTTTCGTGTTAGCAGGGTTGGTAGGTCGGCCGGGGTGCAGGTCGTGATGGGGTTCGCCAGCGTGCCGAGCAGGTCGCTGAGGGCAGTGGGCTGGTCGCTCTGGCGTAGCACCAGGAACTTGATACCGGCATCGAGCCAGCGGCTGAGGCAACGGCGGCAGCGGGCGTGCAGCGTCTGGTTGAGTAGGACGACATCGGGGTGATAATCGCCAATCGCGGTGGCGATACCACGCGGACCAGCGGCGCCGTCTACCGCCTGGACATCATAGCCGCGCCGGTCCAGGGCGGCACTGAGCGCGCCCACGAGAATGGTCCCATCGTCCACGACCAGCACGCGCCGCCAGCCATCAGGTGAACCTACCGCCTCTGCCATGCCGCTGTCCTTCGTCTCCTTACTCTTTCGTATCCCGGATACGTACTCCGCCAGATCCGTGCCGTGACGGTGGCGCGCTCGGTCCAGCATACGCTACCGTCAGGCCGCCGGTATCCTCCGTCCGGCGGATATTTGTTACGCCGTTGGAGCGATGGTATAGCAGTACTGGCCGGTAGCAGTCGTCAGTCGTCGGTCGCCAGTCGTCAGTGGGTTCTGGTCAACACGGTGCTTGATAGCTGGCTCTGCGCTAATCCTGAGTAACCGACGACTGACGACCGGTTACTGACGACTGTTACACTGGTCGCTTGCGGCGCGGCTGTGTTACAAAGCGGGTTGGCATGGTTGCAGGCTACTGGAGAGCTGGCGCGCAAGGAGGGTTGCCTGCGCGCCCGGTGGCGCCGGCTGGCGTCGAGTAATGAGGTGGTTTGGTGGCATTCATCGCGCAGCTGCACAATTCGCTAGCCACGACAATGATTCTCTTCATGGTTGTCTGCGGACTGTGGGGGCTTGTCAGCGCCTTTGGCGGCGGGGTGAGCGGCAGTTATGCCGGGGCGCTGGTGCTGGGCGAGGGGCTGATTCTGGCGCAGGGTGTCCTCGGCATCCTGGCCTATCTGACCGGACTGCGGCCAGCGCAGGGGTTGCATTTTCTCTACGGCCTGACGGCGGCGCTGACATTGCCGGGTATCTACAGCTATGTGCGGAATCGCTCGAACCAGATCCAGGCGTTGTGGTATGGCGGCGGAGCGCTCTTTATTGTCGGCCTCGCCATCCGGGGTATTCTGACCGGGCGCGGCTGACACGAGGGGAACGGCGTGATGCGGCGGCTGGGCGAGCTGCGCTGGCGAGCGGTGGCGGGCGAGATCGAAGTCGAAGTGCAGGATCAGGTCAACCGCTCGGGACGGCCGCGCGATCCCAACCTGCCCGATATTCACACGCTCGTCTGTCTCGAATTCATTCGCAACGCCGCAGCCACCATCGAGGCGCTGGCGGAGAACAATCCGCCGCCCGGCCTGACGCGCGGGCGCGACCGTGCCTGGACGGCCGATCAGGATGCGGCGGGGCGCTTCATTCTCCGCCAGGACCACGATGGGGCTTTGCTGCCGAAACTGGAACAGCAAGTCAACCCGCTGACGATCGCGCACGAGCAGGTGCTGCACGCGGTGTCCGATGTCTGCTTCGATCTGCTGGCCGAGCGCGGCATCGCCCGCGAGCAGGTCGTGGCCTTCTTCCAGCAACTGGACACGGCCGCCCGCGAGGCTGACGTGGCGAGTGATGAGTAGACTACCCAGCTATATCGAAACATGACACGCTGACGTCGCGCTAGCGCGCCAGCACGCGGGGGCCGGGCAGTGGCAGACTGGTGTCAGTGGGCGCTGGCGTTGGCTCCGCGCCATAGCGCCAGTAGATGAAGCCCAGCGCCGCGCGCGGTGGGTTGGTGTTCAGGTCATAGGTGCGCGTCGAGAGCTGTCCCAGGCCGTTGACGTTCATCTCGCTGACCGTGAACGTGGCGCCACTGACCGCTTCCACATAGGCGACGTGTCCGACACTCGACCAGGCTGATGGACCCGTGACGAGAATCGCGCCGGGCACTGGCGTCTGGCCGACCGCGAAGCCCATCGCCTGGGCGTTGGCATACCACTCGTCGGCGTCGCCGAGCCACGGCACGGACCGGCGCTGGGCGACCCACCAGGTGCA
>DASUBC010000291.1:0-2422 GCA_035763465.1 Thermomicrobiales bacterium | reverse complement strand
CCGACTTCCGGATGGCCTTTTCGATGGCATTGATTGAACTCTTATCCCACGGAGTAATGGTGATCAGGCGCGCTTCCGGCGCGGCGATATTCGCGAGCTGGTTCAGCGGCATCTCCGTGCCGTATTGCTCGACCGGCAGCCTCTCGACGAGCGACGGCGCGGCGCGGCCGGTGCGAATGGCCATTAGCTCGCGATGCAGGGCATCCATGGCCTTTTCCATGCGGGTGCGACCGTCGGCGATTACGTCTTCAATCATACCGCTTCTCCCCTCCGTCGTGTCCCTACACGGCAACCACGCCGGCGCCGTTGCCTCTACGACGATTCAACGCATCGCGGCGGCTAGAAGTGACCGTGCCGCCCGGTCAGGCGGAAGCAACGAGCGCCGCCGGTGCCTTGGCGGAAATCATGGTGCCGATCGGTTCACCGCGTACGGCACGCTCGATGCCGTTCTCCTGCTGAAAGTCGAAGACAATAATTGGCGTGCCGTTATCCATGCACAATGACAGCGCCGACGCGTCCATCACCCGCAAATTGCGCTGCAGCGCCTCCAGGTAGGTAATATGCGCGAAACGCTCCGCTGTGGGGTCCGTCCGGGGGTCGGCGCTGTATACGCCGTCTACGCCATTCTTCGCCATCAGCAGCACCTGCGCGCCGATTTCGACGGCGCGTAGCGCAGCGGCGGTGTCGGTGGTGAAATAGGGATTGCCGGTGCCGGCGGCCAGGATGACGACCCGGCCCTTCTCCATGTGCCGAATCGCCCGGCGCCGAATATACGGCTCCGCGACGGCGTGCATCTCAATCGCCGTTTGCACGCGCGTCTGCACGCCCAGGCGTTCGAGTGCGTCTTGCAGCGATAGCGCGTTGAGCACGGTCGCCAGCATCCCCGCGTAATCGGCGGTCGCCCGATCCATGCCCGTCGCGGCGGCGGAAATACCGCGCCAGATGTTGCCGCCGCCGACGACGACGGCGACCTGCACGCCCGCCTGGCAGACATGGGCGAGCTGCGCGGCGATCGTGCCGAGCACCTGTGGGTCAATCCCGTAGGGCTGGCGGCCCATCAGCGCCTCGCCACTCAACTTGAGCAGGACACGGGAGTACGCGCTCGTCGTTGCTTCGCGCTCGTCAGTTGCCCCGGCCATCCTCACCTCCCGAATCCCTGGTCTGCCAGAGGAGTAAGCAAAGGGGCCGCGCGGCGGCCCCTTTGCGCCGGTTATTCGCCTTGACCGAGTTCGTAGCGCACAAACCGGCGGACGACGATGTTCTCGCCGAGAATGGCGATATTCTCTTTGACCAGGTCTTCGATCGTCTTCTTGGGATCGCGGATGAACGGCTGCTCCAGGAGCGAGAGGTTCTCCGGGTCGTCCCCGTCGGTGTCGGCCGGGCGCTCGTCCGGCTTGACGTAGCGCGGCGACATCGCGGCAACCTGCATGGCGATGTCGCGCGCCAGCGTGCGGAAGCCATCGGTGCGGGCAACAAAGTCGGTCTCGCAGTTCAGCTCGACCAGTACGCCGATACGGCCACCGCCGTGAATGTACGATTCGACCAGACCCTGCTTCGCTTCGCGGTCGGCCTTCTTGCCGGCCTTCATAATCCCGCGCTGGCGCAGCAGCTCCACGGCCTTCTCGGTGTCGCCGCCGGTCTCTTCGAGCGCGTTGCGGCACTCCATAATGCCGGCATTGGTGCGCTCACGCAGCGCCTTCACGGCGGCTGCCGAAATTGGTGCGGCCATCTTCTGTCCTTCCTCCATGTCTATGGTATTGACGATACGGTTCCACTATGTGCGGCAGTACATGCTCAATGCGTACCGCCGCTGGCGGCATACGGCGCGGCAGCACCATCGCGCTGCCGCGCCGCACGCCACACTTCGGTTGCGCGCTGGTATTTGCCGCGCGACTGGCTAGGCGTTGGGCGCGTTTTCCTCCGTGCCGGTGTCGGCGGTGTCGTCCGCGTCGGACGTAGGTTCATCAACCGCCGGCGGCACATCGAGCATCTCTTCGAACGTCAGTCCTTCAGCGCCGCTGATGCCGCGCCCTTCGAGCGCGGCGTCCGCAATCCGGCCGACGATCACGCGAATCGAACGGATGGCGTCGTCGTTCGCCGGAATGATGTAGTCAATCTGGTCGGGGTCACAATTCGTGTCTACCATCGCCATAATCGGAATGCCGAGCCGCATCGCCTCAGCGACCGCGTTCTGCTCGCGCTTCGGGTCCACCACGAAGACGATCGCCGGCAGGCGGTCCATGTCGCGGATGCCACCCAGCAGGCGCTGCAACTTCTCCAGTTCGTGCTGCGTGCGCGTCTGCTCCACCTTCGGCATCAGGTCGAACGCGCCGCTGCGCGCCTGCGCTTCCAGGTTCCGCATGTGGCGGAGCCGGGAGCGGATCGTCACGAAGTTGGTCAGCGTGCCGCCCAGCCAGCGCTG
>DASUBC010000290.1:0-4779 GCA_035763465.1 Thermomicrobiales bacterium | reverse complement strand
ACGGCGAAGCCCGCGCCCGCCGCCACCTGCGCGATGCCCGCGCCCATCGTCCCCGCGCCGACCACGCCGAGGCGGGGAAGGTCAGTAGTCAACATTACCCCGTTCGACTCCTATTCGCCTCTAAACGTCGCCGGCCGTTTCTCCAGAAAGGCCGCTACGCCTTCGCGGTGGTCCTGCGTGCGGCTGGCGGTTTCCTGGATGTGCGCCTCGTAGTCGAGCCAGGCGGCCAGGTCGGGCAAGATCGCGTGGTTGAAGGCGCGTTTCGTCAGGCCGAGCGCGCGGGTCGGCATGGCGGCCAGGTCGCGCGCGAGCGCCAGCGTTGCCTCGGGCAGGTCGGCGGCCGGCACGACGCGATTGATCAGGCCGAGGCGGTGCGCCTCCTGCGCGTCAACCCGGTCGCTGGTGAAGGCGAGCTCGGACGCGCGCCCCAGCCCGACGAGCAGAGGCAGCATGAACGACGCGCCACCATCGGGAATCAGCCCGATCTTGGAAAACCCCAGCGTGAAGAGCGCGTTGTCGGCTGCGATCCGTAGATCGGCGGCGAGCGCCAGCGAGAGACCGACACCGGCCGCGATGCCGTTGATGCTCGCGACGATCGGCTTTTCCAGTCCGCGCATACGCAGCACAATCTGGTTGTAGCCCGCGCGCAGGTGTTCGCGGACCATCCCCTCGCCCGCCCCCGCCGCCTCGCGCGCCTTGAACACGCCGAGGTCTTGCCCGGCACAGAAGCCCCGGCCCGCGCCGGTCAGTACCACGCAACGGACCGCCGCATCGCGCTCGGCCTGCCTGATCGCATCCTGCAAGCCCGCGATCATCTCGTCATTGAACGCGTTCAACACCTCCGGCCGGTTGAACGTCACGATCAGCACGCTGCCTTCGCGCACCGTCGCAATCGCCTGTATCGCTGTCTGTGCCATGATGCCTCCTTCGGTGGTCGCAGGTCACAAGTCCACAAGTCACAGGTCTCTTGCGATGAGCACTATGCTTGTCCGTTGGCACTGACTCGTTACGGGAGACTTTCGACCTGCGACCTTCAGACCTGGGACGGCGCTTCAGCGCCCTCTAAACTCTGCGCGCCGCTTTTCGACAAACGCCGCCATCCCTTCCCGCATATCCTCCGAGGCGAAGAGCAGGTAGAAGTTCTTGCGCTCGTAGGCTAGCCCTTCCTGGAGCGAGAGGTCGAACGCGTGGAGCACGGCGTCTTTGCCCAGCTGCACGGCCAGTGGCGGCTTGGTGGCGATCTCGGCAGCGAGCGCCAGCGCCTCGTCGAGACAGGCTTCGGTCGGCACGACTTTCGTGATCAGCCCGGCGGCAAACGCTTCCTGGGCGGTGATCGGGCGGCCGGTCAGCACGATCTCCATCGCGCGGGCCTTGCCGAGCGCCCGCGCGAGGCGCTGCGTGCCGCCCGCGCCGGGAATCACACCGATGTTGATCTCCGGCTGGCCGAAGCGGGCATTTTCACCCGCGACAATCAGGTCGCAGCACATCGCCAGCTCGTTGCCGCCGCCGAGACAGAAGCCGCTCACGGCCGCGATCAGCGGCTTGCGGATGGCGCGCATACGGTCCCACTGCTGGAAGCGCATCCGCTGGAGCATGTCAATCGGGCTGGCGTTCGCCATCTCCTTGATGTCGGCGCCGGCGGCGAAGGCGCGCTCGTTGCCGGTGAGGACAATCGCGCGGACCGCGTCGTCCGCGTCGAACGCCTCGAGCGCGTCAGCGACCTCATTCATCAGGGCCGTGTTGAGCGCGTTGAGCGCCTGGGGCCGATTCAGACGCAGCAGCGCCACCGGCCCGAGCGTCTCGGTCAGGATATGCTCGTAGGGCTGCGGCTGTTCGGCCATCGATCCTCCCACATTGATATTTGCGGCGCTCACTGGCGCCGGTCAACGACGCGCACGGCCTTGCCGGCTTCGATGCGCGGCAGGCTGCCGGGTGGCAGCAGCGAGATCGTGACGGTCAGGCCGAGCCGCGAGCGGAGTTCCTGGCCCAGCCGGAAATGCAGCGTATTGACCGCCGGGTGATCCCCGTCGAACCCGCCGCAATCGGCGGCGAAACGCGGCGTTACCTCCGCCTGGACATCCAGCGTGTCCAGCGTGCCGTCGCGCCCCAGCACCAGTTGATAGAACGGCGCGATTTCGTCGGCCGCGACCAGCACCGCCTCGACTTCGGACGGAAAGACATTGACGCCGCGCACGATCAGCATGTCATCGTGCCGGCCGCGCAGCCGCGCCATCCGGCGGCTGGTGCGGCCACAGGCGCACGGTTCGTCCAGCAGCCGGCTGATGTCGCCGGTGCGATAGCGGATATTAGGGAAGGCTTCCTTTGTCAGCGAGGTAAAGACCAGTTCGCCCCACTCGCCGTGCGGCAGCGGCTCGCCCGTCTCCGGATTGATGATCTCGGGATAAAAGTGGTCTTCGGCGATGTGCAGCCCGTCTTTGGCTTCAATGCACTCGTTCGAGACACCGGGGCCGATCACTTCGCTGAGACCGTAGATGTCGGTCGCGACGATGTGCAGGCGGCGCTCGATTTCGTCGCGCAGCGCGTCGGACCACGGTTCGGCCCCGAAGATGCCGTAGGCCAGCGGCAGCTCGGCGGTGTCAATGCCCTGCCGTTCGCACTCCTCGGCGATCGTCAGCGCATAGGAGGGCGTGCAGCAGAGGATGCGGGCGCCGAAATCGCGAATCAGCATGACCTGGCGCGCGGTGTTGCCGCCGCCCATTGGCACGACCAGCGCGCCAATCGTCTCGCCGCCCAGGTGCAGGCCCAGCCCGCCGGTGAAGAGGCCGTAGCCGTAGGCGTTGTGAAGCACGTCGCCCGGTCGCGCGCCCGCCAGATAGAGCGCCCGCGCGACGACCTCGCCCCAGACCTTGAGGTCGTTCGCGGTATACCCGACGACGGTCAGCTTGCCCCGTGTGCCGGATGAGGCATGGACGCGCGCGACCTGGTTTTGTGGCACGGCGAAGAGGCCGAACGGGTAGTGGTCGCGCAGGTCGCTCTTGGTCGTGAAGGGCAGTTTCGGCAGGTCATCCAGCCTGTGAATATCGTCCGGCGTGATGCCGGCGGCGGCGAAACGCTCGCGGCAGAATGGCACATGCGCGTAGGCGTGGCGCACGCTGGCGCGCAGCCGCTCATCCTGTAACGCGTGCAACTGCTCGCGCGGCATCGTCTCGACGGCGGGATTCCAGTATTCGGCCATGATGCTTCCCTCCGTTCCGTGGCGCGGCGCGAGTGGTGAACTCGCTTGCAGTATATACCCGCGCGGGAGAGGGAGAAAGCGGGCGATGGAGGGCACACGAAAAGCGCAGGCATGGCACATATACCGCCTGCGCTTGCTCTGCCACTGTCACCGCAGCGGGCGCCACTCACCTTCACTGCCGGCAACCGGCTGTCCCGTTTCAGGATCAATGTCGCGGTAGCGCCCGGTGCGCGGGTCAACCTGGTGCCATGTGCGTTTCAAGGGATTGGGGTCCGCCTCATATTCATAGCCATCGTCGGGGTCATACCAGACGCGACGGCCAATTTCCTCGCGAGCGCTGCCCCGCCGACGCCAGTTGCGCCCTTGCGCGAACGGTGGTGTCGGCACGGCTTACCACGGCTCGGGGAGCGCGTGGAGGTTGTCTTCCGCCTCACGGATCTCGAACAGCGTTGCCGTCTCGCCATTGGCTTGCTGGTAGTAGGCTGGGCCATCGAGCCGCACGATGTAATAGCCGTCCCACTCATCCTCACGGACGATTCGCCCGGTACGGGCAGTCAGCGTGACGCCGATTGGGTTCCCTTCTAGTTCGACCCGCTGGCCTCGTTGGGGGCGTTTAAGGACGGCCATAGCTTGCTCCTGCTGACCTGTCTAGTCACGCGCGTGACCATGCAGGCTGGCGTGTTGTTTACACGCTCATATTGTATTCGGACGCAAACCGTCGCTGCCAGGTTACAGGACCGATTGCCTGGACAAGTGGTCCGGTTGCCTCGGGCATTCACGGGGCGGCTGTAGTAATCTACTCAACTGCGCTACTGGTCACATCAACCGCCTGTAACGCGTGCAACTGCTCACGCGGCATCGTCTCGACGGCGGGATTCCAGTATTCGGCCATGATGCTTCCCTCCGTTCCGTGGCACGGCGCGAGTGGTGAGCTCGCTTGCAGTATATATCCGCGTGGGAGAGGGAGAAAGCGGGCGATGAGGATCGGTCGTGTTCCTCGCCGCGCGTCATTCTGGCAGGGTGGTTTCAGGGGCGGGTACCACAAAGAAGTCGAGATGGACACGTACCAGATTGCCGTCAGCATCGAAGCCGCCGACGATCGGATAGTGGCCGTCGCCCCAGCCTGAGTGGATCAGGATGATGTTCGCGCCATCATGGGCCAGCGGCAGCGGGATATTGGCGATACCGTACCGGATGTGGTTGGGATCATCCATTCGGCTGAACCAGGAGCCGTCCTCGCCGCTGTCAAATAGATTCTCGTACCAGGTGCTCTCGTCGGGCATCCCGTAAGGGAGCGCGCCCGCGTCAACGAGGCAAGCCGTACCCGTATCCACGCCGAAGCCGATGAACTCATCGGCTTCCAGTTCAGGCGCGGTTTCGCCAGGTTGTAAGGGTGTCAGCGGCCGGCGCGTCACTTCCGGGCGCTCGTTCAACAGCAGCGTGGCATAGGCTTCGCGCAGGTGTGAACCATCACTCTGCTCGCTGACGTCGGCGACCGTCACCTTGACTGGATACCGGCCGGGCGGCAGCGTGATCGTCGCATTCCCGCGCGCTAACATCGTGACGAACGGGTCGCAGGCGAG
>DASUBC010000289.1:0-3314 GCA_035763465.1 Thermomicrobiales bacterium | reverse complement strand
GGCGACCACTGAGTGAGCGTGCGGTCAGCGGTCTCCGCGCCGCGCAGGATGAGCGCCAGCACGGCGAGCGCGGGGTCGTGCAACTCGTGCTGCACCAGCACGGCGTCGAAGCCGGTGCGGACGCCGGTGTTCCGCATCGGCGCCTGCGGATGGTGAAACGGTGTCGCCCCGGTGCGCTCGGCATAAGCCATCACTTCGCCTTCCGGCAAGATCGTGATTTTCGCCTCTGTGTCAACGAACCGGCGAATCAGCCAGATCATCGAAGCCCGGTCAACGCGCACCCCCGCGCGAGTTACCCACTCCATCGTTCGCTCTCCTTCATCGAGACACACGACGCCTGGCGGCGCGTCGCAACGATAGCATAGGTGTGGGTCGCAGGTCGCAGGTCGGTAGGTCACAGGTCGCTTGTGACGAGGCCGTGCCAACCAGTCAGCGCGGTGCTGATGATGAGGGACCTGCCGACCTGCCGACCTGCGACCTGCGACCTATCCCCCAGCGAGTTCCTGCAATGTCGCGAGCGTGAGCGCGGCGGCGCGGCGGCCGAGCTCGCCGGTGGTTTCGGTGGTGAAGGTCGCCGTGTCGGTGGTTCGGAGCAATTCGTTGTTGGAGATGTCCTTGATCGTGAGGAAGGGGAGGTCGTGACTGGCGCAGGTCAGCGCGATCGCGGCGGCCTCCATGTCCTCGCAGAGCGATTCGTGCAGGCCGGCGATGGCGCGGATGCGTGCGTGCGCGCGATTCCAGCGATCGGCCGAGGCGACCACGCCAGTGAATAGGCGCGGCGGGCGGTGTGGCACCCCGGCGGGCCAACCGGAGGCAGCCGGCCACGGTTCATGCCGACCCTCCAACCGCGCCGCTGCCCGCCGCGCTGCCGCCAGCAACTCTGGCGCGGCGGGCAGGTAGGCGATGCGCTCCTGCTGCCCATCACGCAGATAGTACATCGGCTTGTACTCCTCCGTGCCGTCCGGCGCGACGCGGACACTGTCATACGCGACGGTGCGTTCACCCAACACGAGATCGCCCGGCAGTACGTCCTCCCGGTGCGCGCCGGTGCAGCCATAATTGATGATGGCGGCCGGCGCATACTGGATGATGACGGCCTCGGCGACCGCCGCCGCGCTGATCATGCCGATGCCGCATCGCGCCAGCACCACTGGCCGCCCCGCTAGTTCCGTGCATGTGAACACTCGCCCCGCGCGCTGCTCGTCCTGCCCCGCCGGCAGCGCTGCCCGCAGGTGTACCATCTCCTCCTCCAGCGCAACGATGATGGCGATCACAGATTGTTCATAGCCTGCCGCTGATCGTTCATGAAACACCACTGCGCTCTCCTACATCCCCCCATTCCGCGTTCCGCGCTCCACATTTCGCGTTCGATACGCGCCCTGGTAACGTGGCGGGAGGATGGAGGCGATGTGCAGCATGATCTGGTCGGCGACGAGCTGGTGATCGGGCCGTCCGGCGGCGATTTCTGGCCGGAACGGTGGGCCGATCGTGACCTGGACGCGGGTATGCCGCCGGGCGGTGATGAAGCGCCGGGGCGATTGCAGCCATTCGGTGCCGGTGACGGCGACCGGCAGAATCGGCGCGTTAGAGCGCGTCGCCAGCAGCGAAATGCCCGGATTGGCGTGGAGCAGGCCCGGCCGGATGCTGCGCTGGCCCTCGGGGAAGATCGCGACAGCGTGCCCCCGGTCGAGCAGCGTCAGCGCGGCGCGGAGCGCATCGAGATCGCGAGCGCCGCCGCGCTTGACCGGCAGCGCGCCGAGCAGGCGCAACACCGGCGCCAGCCAGGGCACCTCGAAAAGCTCGTGCAGCGCCAGGTAGGTAATCCTGCGCGGCAACAGGGCGGTCAGCAGCGGCGGCTCCAGATAGGACAAGTGGTTGGCGACGATGAGCAGCGGCCCGGTGCGCGGCACATGTTCCAGACCCAGCACCGTTGGTCCGACGCATACCTTAAAGAGCGTGCGCATACAGAGCCGGGCGACCGCATAGGTGCGCGCGTCGGGTGGTTGGGCGTGCCGCTTGCGCGCTTCCGCCTGGCGCAACGTCCGGCTGACTGGTGGCTGCTCGGTCATGGCACCACCGCGCCGTCTGGTAAGGCAAGGTCGCGGTAACTCGCGAGGCGTATCCCCGCCGCTTCTAGCGCGGCGCGCAGCTCCGGCGCGGTCAGCAGGGCGACCTGGGCCGCGCCCCGCACCGCATCACGAGTCCAGGCGGGATGGGCCATCAGCTCAACCAGCCCACCAGGCTGCCCGGCGACTGCTGCGACCAGACTGGCCGGGTCGTGGTAGCGCGCCGCATCAAGCATCGCCTCGGCGCAGACGACAGCAGACCGTGCAAGAAGCTGTGCGCGCCACCAACGTTCCTGGCGCCAGCGCGCCGGCAGCCAGGCGGTGAGCAGGGGCGAACGCAGCGCCCGTACGCCGTATTCGCGCATCAGGCGCAGGACAATCGGCAGGACTCCTGGCCAGGATTGCACATGCAGATGGCCGTCAACATGGGAAGGTTGCAGGCCGTGCGCGGTGAAGGTGGCGAACTGCGCGCGCAACTCGCGCTCGACGTCCGCTAGGCGCAGGCGACCGGCGACCAGCCGCGCAAGTTGTGCGTCGAGATAGCGGAACCGGCCGCGCCGGTCCACCAGCGAAGGCACCTGATCTGGCGGCAATACAGGCGCGCCCGCCGTCAGGTTCAGGTGCAGCCCGACACCGAGCGCCGGCAGCCGGCGGGCCAGCGCGAATGCTGCGCCGCTGGCCCGCTGGTTGACCAGCAGCGTCGCGCTGGTCAGAACGCCGTCTTGGTGACAGCGCACGATCGCGGCGTTGATCGCGTCGGAGTAGCCAAAATCGTCGCCATTGACCACCAGCGTGATCCGTTCCTGGTCCATCTTCCCTACCAGCGGTTCCACCGAAGCACTCACGATACAGTGAAATTGTCGCTGGCCGGTGGGGTGGTGGCAAGTTGTTCCCTCAGCCAGTATCCTGATAAGGAAGCGCAGTGCCCCCGAATCTGGCGCGAAAGGGTATTCCCATGGCTGTACTGCCCCGGCTGACCTATGACGATCTCCGCGAATTGCCTGACGACGGCAAGCGCTATGAGCTGCTCGAAGGAGTGCTGTACATGAGCCCCGCGCCTTCGCTGCGCCACCAGTCCATTTCATTGCAGTTTGGCGGCTGGTTGTTGCGTGCAGAGGCGGCAGGATTTGGGCGCGCGTTCGCCGCGCCAGTTGATGTCGTGCTTGACCCGGATACCGTCGTGCAGCCCGATCTTATCTTTGTGCGCCGTGAGCGCTTTGACATCCTCACTGACGCGAACGTGCAGGG
>DASUBC010000288.1:0-10154 GCA_035763465.1 Thermomicrobiales bacterium | reverse complement strand
TGTGCTCGGCACTGTGCTGCGTGACCTTGCAGATGCCCGCATCGAAGTCGTTGACTTAACCGCCCCGCTGTCGGAGCGTACGCCTGTGATTCAGTTGCCGCCGCCGTTCGCGAACACGCGTGGATTCTCGCGCCAGGAGATCAGCCACTACGACGAACGCGGCCCGGCCTGGTACTGGAACAACATCACGGTGGGCGAGCACGCGGGCACCCATTTCGACGCGCCGGTTCACTGGATCACCGGCAAGGACGGTCCTGATGTCTCGCAGGTTTCACCGCGCCAGCTCGTCGCCCCGGCGGTCGTGGTGGACAAAAGCGCGGAGTGCGCGGCGGACCCCGACTTCCTTTTGGAGATCGCGCATCTCGAAGCGTGGCAGCGGGAGCATGGGCCGCTCCCGGCGGGCGGCTGGCTACTCTACCGCACCGGCTGGGACGCCCGCGCGCACGACCAGGCGGCATTCCTCAACGCCAACGAGACTGGGCCACACACGCCGGGCGTCTCCGCCGCATGTGCGCGCTGGCTTGCCGAGCAGGCCCCTATTATCGGATTCGGCGTGGAGACGGTCGGCACCGACGCGGGGATCGCCCACAGCTTCGACCCGCCCTTTCCCTGCCATACGTTCCTGCACGGCGCGCGAAAGTACGGCCTGACCCAGCTCGCCAACCTGGGACAATTGCCACCGACGGGCGCGCTTTTGATTGTCGCGCCGCTGCCGATCGTCGGTGGGTCCGGCAGCCCGGCGCGGGCGCTCGCGCTCGTCGAGCGTTGAGATGGCCCCCGTGCTCGTCGCGCAGGCGGTCGGCGCGACGCTCGCCGGCCTCGGCGTCCGCCACGTCTTCGGCCTGATCGGCAGTGGGAACTTCGCGGTGAGCAACGCGCTGGTCGCCAGCGGCGCGACCTTCGTACCGGCGCGACACGAGGGCGGGGCGATCATGATGGCGGACGCCTACGCGCGCGTGACCGGCCGGGTCGGGGTGTGCAGCGTCCATCAGGGACCGGGACTGACCAATACACTGACCGGTCTCACCGAGGCAGCGAAGAGCCGCACGCCCCTGCTGCTCCTCGCCGCCGACACCGCCGCCGCCGCCATCCGCTCGAACTTCCGCATTGACCAGGACCAGCTGGTGACGGCGGTCGGCGCTGTCCATGAGCGACTATTCAGCCCTGAATCCGCGCTTGCCGATACACTGCGCGCTTACCGCCGCGCCCAGATCGAGTGCCGCCCGGTGGTGCTGATGCTGCCGCTCGACGTGCAGGCCGCCGTTTGTCCCCAACCTGCCGCTGCGCCACCCGAGCCGCCGGTGTTGCGTCCAGCGCGGCCGGCGGCCTCGGCGATTGCCGCCGCCGCCGCGATCCTGGCCCGCGCCCAGCGCCCGCTGATCATCGCCGGTCGTGGGGCCGCGCTGGCCGGGGCGCGTGATCCTCTGGAAAGGCTTGCGGACCAGCGTGGCGCGCTGCTCGCGACCTCGGCGGTCGCTAACGGCCTCTTCGCGGGCAATCCCTGGTCGCTCGGCATCGCCGGCGGCTTCGCCTCGCCAACAGCGGCCACGCTCATCGGCGAGGCGGATGTGGTGCTCGCGGTCGGCGCGGCGCTCAATATGTGGACCACGCGGCACGGCGCGCTACTCCACCCGCAGGCGACCATCGTGCAGGTTGACCACGAGGCGGAGGCGATCGGCGCGCACCACCGGGTCGATCTTGCCGTGCTCGGCGACGCGGGCGAGGCGGCCGAGGCGCTTGTTGACGAACTGGAGCGGCAGGAGGCGGCCCCATCCGGCTGGCGGACGCCTGAGCTAGCTGAATGCATCCGCGCCGGATCCTGGCAGCGAGTATCCTTCGACGATGCCGGCGATGATACTCGCATTGATCCGCGCGCCCTATCTGTCGCGCTCGACGAACTGCTCCCAGACGCGCGCACCGTCGCTATTGATTCCGGGCATTTCATGGGCTACCCGGCGATGTATCTGCGCGTGCCGGACGAGCGCGGCTTCGTCTTCACCCAGGCGTTCCAGGCGGTGGGACTCGGTCTCGGTTCCGCGATCGGTGCGGCGGTCGCCCGCCCCGATCGGTTGACTGTGGCGGTGCTTGGCGACGGCGGCGCGCTGATGAGCCTGCCGGAGTTTGAGACGGCCGCGCGCCTAGGGGTGCGGATGCTGATCGTGGTGTACAACGACGCGGCGTACGGCGCCGAGGTGCATCACTTCGGCCCGCACGGCGCGCCACTCGATCTGGTGCGCTTCCCGGACGTTGACTTCGCCGCGCTGGGCCGCGCCGCCGGTCTGGAAGGCGTCACGGTGCGCCACCCACGCGATCTGGAGGCGGTGCGGGCGTGGCTGGCGCGCGGTGCCCCACGCGCGCTCGTGGTGGACGCGAAGGTGGCGCCAACCGTGGTCGCCAAGTGGCTCGAAGAGGCATTTCGCGGCCACTGATACCGCCGAATCAGTCGGCGAAACCCTGGTCATGTCGCGCCCTCCGGCGCGGTGCTCCCAGCCTCGTCCGCGTCGGCTTGCGCGCCCGACCAGCGGCGAATCGCAGGCGCAACCACACGCAAAATCAGCACCCGCAAGGCGCCCGCCAGCGGGATGGCGACGAACGCGCCCAGCGCACCGTCGAAGGCGATCCCCGCGAAGAGGGCGAAGAGGATGAGCAGCTGCGGCACGTCGGTCTGGCTCCGCATCACGTTCGGCGTCACCAAATGCCCTTCAAGTTGTTCGAGCGCGACGTAGAAACCGAGGACGATCAGCGCCTGCGTTGGCGAATGGAGGAAGCCGACGATCACCGCCGGCACGGCGGCGAGAAACGGCCCGAGAATCGGCGCCAGCTCGCCGAGCATCGTCAGCGCCCCCAGGACAAGTGGGAACTCGACGCCGATCACCAGCAGCCCGACGATAGCCAGCCCGCCGATGATCAGCGCATTGAGGACGACGCCGCGAATATAGCCTCCCATCGAACGCCCCATTGCGTGCAGCACAGCGCTCGCTTCGGCGCGGCTACGCGCTGGAAAGAGCGAGAGGATGAACCGCTTCAGCGCCGGGGCTTCGACCAGCCAGTAGACCGACATGAAGACCACCGCGACGGCGTCGAGCGCGCTGTTGAAGATCATGAGTGGCAGCATGGCCAGGAAGTCGCCGCCCCGGCTCAACGCCGGGGCGGCCATCTTGCCCACCTGCGCGCTGTCACCCACGCCCCGCTGGCCGAGCCACTGCTGCGCCGCGCGCACCAGATCGGGGACACTGGCGGCGAGGCGTTGGGTCTGGGCGATCAGGACCGGTAGGATGAGCCAGCCTGCCAGCGCCAGCGCGCCGAGGATGAGCAAATAGACGAGGGCGATAGCTATGGGCCGCAGTAACCAGCGATCGAACCAGTCAACGATGGGCGCCAGCGCCTCGCCGATGATGATCGCCGCGAGCAAGAGGAGTAGTGGCTGCGCGATGACCGTGATCGTGGCCAGGAGACCGAAGGCCAGCAGCAGCGCGACCGCGACAGCGCCCACGGTCCACCACCACGGGCCGTGCCTGAAGCGTCTCAGCGCACCGAGCGCGGCCCGGCGCGTGGACGAATGCCCTCCTTTCGCGACTGTCGGCTGTGCCATCGCGCCACTCTCTGCCTGCCAGGATCAGCACGGCGCCAGCGCGTCGAGGAACTCGTGCAAGAGCTCGGGACACGCGAGCGCCGCCAGCTCCGCGCGCGCCTCGGCGAGATAACGCGCCAGCTCGTCCTGGCAGCGCGCCGCGCTGCCGGCAGCGTCGAGCAAGGCGAGCACGCGCGCGACGCCGGCATCGTCAAGCGTGGGAGCGGCATAGAGGGCGTGGAGTTCGGCGCGCGACGCCGGATCGGCGCGTTTGTCCAGCACGACGATCGGCAGAGATTGTTTGCGGCGGCGGATGTCGTCGCCGACTGGTTTGCCCGTTTGCTCCGGCGTGCCCCAGACGCCCAGGATGTCATCACGGACCTGGAACGCCAGGCCGAGGGCCAGGCCGAAGCGGCCACAATGCACCACCATCGCGTCATCGGCCCCAGCGATGAGCGCCCCAGCCCGTGCGGCGAACCTGATCAGCGCCGCCGTCTTGCCCTCGATCATCGTCAGATAGCCGGCGATCCCGCAGTCCCAGCGACCTTCGTGGCTCAGATCAAGGTGCTGACCCTCGATAATCCGCAGCGCCGTGCGGTCGAATTCGCGCGCCACGGCCAGCACCCGGCCGGGGGGCACATTGGCGGGAGGCGCGGCGAGGCGGTAGAGGGCAGCGTGCGCGGCGGCGTAGAGGGCGTCGCCTACGTTGAGCGCCGCCGCCGTGCCCCAGCGATGCCAGATCGTCTCGCGGTGGCGGCGGTGGCTGCTCTCGTCCTGAATATCGTCGTGAACCAGCGTAAAGTTATGGAGCAGCTCGACCGCGGCGGCGGCGGACAGAACCAGGTTCGGGTTGGCGCCGCAGGCTTCGGCGCAGCGGACGAGCAACAGCGGGCGGAACAGCTTGCCGCCGTCGGCCTGGGCCGGGGCGAAACTGGCGTCGGCCCAGCCGAGGTGATAGCGCAGCATCCCATAGCAATCGTCCAGCCCGGCGTCGCCCGCGCCTTGTTGTTGCACACGCTCGATCTCCTGGCGCATCACTGCCTCGATCGCCGCGCGCCTGGCGGCTAACGTCGCGGTCGCGCGCTGGTCGTGCCGCTGCTCGGCCAGCCCTGGCTGTCCCCCCATCGTGTCCTCTCTCTCGTCTCGTGCCGGCATACAGGAGCTGGGCGACACATCTGCTCGGCCGGAAGCGGACGCCGGGCGCGGCGCGCTCGCCAGGGGCTTCCTGTCGGTCGATCACGCAAGAGCCACGCCACGCCGCACCATGGGCGTGCCAGGCCGATTACGGCCGATCGGAGGGGGTCGCGCCTGCCGGGGCGGCGCCTGGCTGGCTGCCGCGCGCCGAGGCAGTCGCAAACTCACGCCGCAGGATCAGCAGGAGCGCTGCCGCCAGGAGTATCGTCGCCCCGCTGGCCATCAGCCGCAGTCCCAGCATGATGATCGCGGCCGTCGGACCAGGAATTCCATATGCCACGAACGCGGTTAACCCGGTCAGTTCCGTCGTGCCGAGTTTCGTGGGGATGGGAATCAGGATGACGGTCAGCACGACAATGGCGTAGATACTCATCGTCTGGACGAAACTGATGTCGTGGATACCGACCGCCCCGGCGATGAGATAGAGATCGGCGACGTAGATGAGCATATAGGTCGCGGTGGGCACGAGCGCCCGAACCGTGCGCCAGGTGCAGAGGTCTTTCGCCGCGTCGAGGAATTCCGCCCCAATCCGCAAGCCCGCACGCAGCCACGGCGGCGTGCCGGGAGCCAGGTGAACTTCCCAGGTATGTACGAGCAGCCAGAGTAGGACGATGAGCGCCAGCCAGCTAACGACGATGCCAATCAAGGCCCAGAAGAGCCAAGGGGTATTTGGAATACCGATGAACAGCGCGATCGGCAACGCCAGCAGGCTCTCCAGGCCCAACGCCGCCGTCGTCGCCGTGGACGAGCGCACGATCGGTAGTTCGCCAAAATTCGCCAGGCGCGCGAGGAGATAATTCTGAACGTAGACGCCGCCCGGCACCGTCTTCGCAATCTCGCCGCCGGCCAGCGCCGCCAGGGTGGGTCGCCAGGGCACCACGATGCCCAGTTGCTCTAGCAGTTCGTGCCACAGGATCGCGCGGGCGGCGATGTACGGGACGGTGAGCAAGAGGATACTCCACCAGGTCTCGCGCACAATGGCCCAGAGCTGCCCCCCGCTGCGCGGCCCGGTGGCGAGGAGCGCCACGTACCCCACCAGGCCGAGGGTGATGACGATCGGCAGGATGACCTTGAGATCGGCCCGCCGCCGCCAGCGCCGGACTCGCCGGCGGCGGCCGTTGGACGGCACGTCGGGTGGCGTCATGACTTCGATCCCTCCGCCGTTGACGCAGTTGGCGTGCTGTCGGCTTCCGGCGCGCGCTGGGCGCGCGATAACTCGCGGCGCAGCACGATCAGCAGGGCGGCCGAGACAAGGATCGTCATCCCGGTGGCAAGCGCACGCAGGCCCAGGATCACGATCGCGGCCTCCGGCTGGGGAATGCCGTAGGCAATCAACGCCATCAGGCCGGTAAACTCGGTCAGGCCGATCTCGGTCGGGATCGGCACGAGGATGACCGTGAGCACGACGAATGCGTACATGCCGGTGGCATCCAGCAGGCTGATGCCGGGGATGCCGAGCGCGCGAACGATCACGTAGAGGTCTACCGCGTAGATGAACATATACGCGGCGGTCGGGACCAGGCTCCGGGCGGTGCGCCAGGCCACGAGTTCGCCACCGGCTTCGAGAAACTCCTCGATAAAACGAGTGACGCTGCGAACCCAGTCCGGCGTGCGCGCGGGCAGATGGTGAACGCCGAAGTTGACGAGCAACCAGGCCAGCCCTACGATCGCGATCCAGGCGGCGACAATACCAAGGAGCATCCAGCGCACCCAAGGAGTGCCCGGCCAGCCAAGCAGCAACGCCACCGGGACCGCGAGCGCCGCCTCCAGGCCCAGCATCGCGGTCGAAGCCATCGTGGACCGGGCAGTGGCGACCTGCCCGAAGTGTTCCAGGCGGGCAATGAGGTAGTTCTGGACGTAGACGCCGGCGGGCAGGCTCTTGGTGATCTCGCCCCCCGCGAAGGCGACCAGGAGTGGCCGCCAGGGCACGTCTATGCCGAGTTGCTCCAGTAATTCGTGCCACACCAGGGCGCGGAAGGCGAGGTAGGGCACGATGAGGAGCAGAATAATCCACCAGGTGCGCTGGACGATCTGCCATAACTGCGCGCCGCTTTGCGGGGCGGACGCCACGCTAATGACATAGGCGAGCAGGCCGATGCCTACCACGACCGGCACGACGATGCGCGGGTTCGCCAACCGGCGCACCCAGCCTTTCGGCCGCGCGTGATGCTTCTGCTGCCGGGACGTGGTCTCAGGCGCGGTCATGGTCAACTACTTCGCGAAAGCTGGCGAAAACAGTGCTCACTGCCGCATCCTGCCGGAAGATCAGGCGGTACGGCGTCCGCATTGGAGCGGCCCAGTCCACCGTGCGGGGCAGCCACCAGGGCACGATAACGAACGGCGTGCGGCGGGCCGCCGCGATGAACCACAGGCCGCTCTCGCCGCTGATGAGCGCCGCCGCGCGCTCAATGACGCCAGCGACCTGGCGGATTGGGAGACCGACGACGGGGCGCGTGCCCGGAATCGGCGCCTGGCCACTGGCCGCCAGCGTGATCGGCTCATACCCGGCGGCCCGCAAGTGACTTGCCAGCCGCCGCCAGCGATCGGCCTCCCAGCCCTTGATCGCGCGCCACAGGCGGTCGGCCAGGGGCAGCCGGTACTGACCGATGTGCGGGGCGAGCGCCACGTAGGGCGCTGGCAGCGCGGACGCGGCCTCCCGGTCTTCGTCGCTCAGACCGAGCACCGGGCGGAAGTGGCGCAGGTGGCCGAGATGGAGGAAGGTCGCCAGCCACTGCCCGCGCTCCCGCAGCCACAGGTCGCGATAGTACAGCCACGGCCAGTGATGGCGCCAGTCGCGCAGCATCCGTAGCGTCACCGGTAGTGGCCGCAGGTCATTGATCAGCAAGTCGGGACCATAGCGCGCCGTCATCGCCGCGCGCAGCTGGTCGCCCTCGCCATAGCGGAGGTCATCAATGAGCGGGTTGCGCTCCAGGATACGGCTGATGGCGCGATCGGGGCAGCCAACGACTAGCCGCGCCGGCTGTCGCTGGCGCCGGTATTCATCCAACACGGCGGTAAGCCAGAGCAGGTCGCCCAGATGATAGTCCGCGCCGAGGAGAAACAGGTGAGTGGACGGCGATATTGCCATTGCGTTATCCGGTCAGTTCGGTCACTGTGCCACGCCCTGCCGCGTGGCGGCATGGATTTTGATACCACCTGTTGCAGTACTCGTGCCCCGACCATTCCAGCGAGTCAAGTGGCCGCGCCGGAACCACTGCACAATGGAAGCGGGACTCAGCGCAACTAGCGGAACGCGCCCGCCGCGTAGAACGACGAGCACGTTGGGGAGGAAACGATGCTCAAGACGCTGTTACTCAACCCGCCGTCGTTCGCCGGCTTCGATGGTGGCGCCGGCTCACGCTACCAGGCGCGGCGCGAAATTCGATCCTTCTGGTATCCGACCTGGCTGGCGCAGCCGGCGGCGCTGATCCCCGGCAGCAAGCTCCTCGATGCCCCACCCGACAATATCGGCGTGGAACAGGCGCTCGCAATCGCCGCCGCCCACGATCTGATCATTATCCATACCAGCACACCATCGCTCCGCAACGACATTCGCTTCGTGGAGACACTGAAGGAGCGCCGGCCGGACGCAGTCGTCGGCTTCGTCGGCGCGCATGTGGCGGTGCTGCCGGAGGAGACACTGCGCGCCTGTCCCGCGCTCGACTTCGTGGCTCGGAAGGAGTTCGATTACACGCTCAAGGAGATCGCGGAGGGCCGTCCGCTCGCCGAGGTGGACGGCGTCAGTTACTGGGACCGGGGCACCGGCGAGATCGTCCACACGCGCGAGCGCGCCCTGACCGACATGGACACGCTGCCGTTCGTGGTCAATGTCTATAAGCGCGACCTGACGATTGAGAACTACTACATCGGCTACCTGAAACACCCCTATGTGTCGCTCTACACCGGGCGCGGCTGCCACTCGCGCTGTAGTTTCTGCCTCTGGCCGCAGACGATCGGCGGCCACAAGTATCGCGTCCGCAGCTCGGAGCACGTCTTCGAGGAGATGAAGCTGGCCCAGAAGATCTTTCCCCAGGTCAAGGAGTTCTTCTTCGACGACGACACCTTCACCGACAATCGCCCGCGCGCGGAGGAGATCGCCCGGCGGTTGAAGACCCTCGGCCTCACCTGGTCGTGCAACGCGAAGGCCAACGTGCCCTACGAGACGCTGCGCGTGATGCGCGAGTGCGGGCTGCGCCTGCTGCTGGTCGGCTTTGAATCCGGCAACCAGCAGATTCTCAATGGCATCCACAAGGGCACGCGGCTTGACCGCATCCACGAGTTCGTCAAGAACTGCAAGCGCCTCGGCATCAAGATTCACGGCACCTTCATCCTGGGGCTGCCGGGTGAAACACGCGAGACGATCCAGCAGACGATCGCGTTCGCGCGCGAGCTCGACCCCTACTCGATCCAGGTCTCGCTGGCCGCACCCTATCCTGGTACCGAACTCTACGCCCAGGCGCTGGCGAACGGCTGGCTGAAGCAGGACGCGCTGCTCGACGAGCACGGCCTGCAAGACGCCGTGCTCGAATACCCCGGCCTGAACAACGCGGAAATCTTCGCCGCCGTCGAGGATTTTTATCGGAAGTTCTACATGCGGCCCCAGCCGATCCTGCGGATTGTGCGCGAGATGGTGGTTGACCGCCGCGAATGCACACGCCGGCTCCGCGAGGGCTACGAGTTCATCCGCTTCTTCGCGCAACGCGGCGAGCCTGCCCATACGGGGTAAGCGAGAATGGCTGCCCTCACTCCCGCCTCACTTCGTTCGGCGCCCCCTCTCCCGCCGTGCAGGCGAGGGGGAACTGCCGATCGGCTTACAGGCCGTTTCCCCGTCGCCCGTGACACGGCGGGGTACCCACCGCAGTGGGTCGCGGGCCAGGGGTGAGGTTGGTCGCCGAATCTTCAGCCGCGATGCCCGCCGCCTTCGCGCCGCTGCCGCAGTTTGGCGATACTGAGCCACAGCTCGCCCGGCCAGTTCTGCTCGCGCAGGCGGTCGGCGCCGCGCCAGCCGCGCGGGTGGTAAATCGCGGCCAGCCCCACCAGATAGAAGTGCAGCAGGCGCCACTGCCAGGTATGCGGCAGAGGGCGGAATTCGCAGCCGAGCCAGCGGCTTTCCGGGGCGTACAGCGAGACCCCGTGCAACGCCACGATGTCCGCGAACTCCCCCGCCCGCGCGCGGCACGCCAGCGCGTCCATGTCGTCGCTGAACAGGCGCAGGGCCGACCAGGGTGGCCAGCGGCGCGACGTGGTGTAGCGCGCCAGGGCGCGGTTGTCGAAGTGGAGTTCGAGGATGCGGTCCCCGGTTCGCACCACCGTGCCATCGTTCAGCGTGACCGGCAGCCCCTTGTAGCCCGTGAGCCGATAGCGGAAGAGCGAGTTGGGTCGCACGTCG
>DASUBC010000287.1:0-2923 GCA_035763465.1 Thermomicrobiales bacterium | reverse complement strand
CTCCGAACTGCTACCCATCCGACTCAGACGGGTTGGCGTGCTACAATCACTCCTTATGGGCGGCGGCCAGCGCGCCACGCCACCCGGCCAACTGACCGCTTCTTGGCTCAGGAGAGCACACCATCGTGTTGAAGCTCACCCTCCAGGCGCTGAAAGTCGCGGCGATCGCCACGGTTGCGCTGCTGACCCTGTTCTTCAGCCAGCGCGTCTTCGACCACTATCTCAACCGCTCGGCGACCGCCGACACCAACCCGGTACTCTTTACGATCGCACCCGACGAGTCTACCGATTCGGTTGCCGCGCGTCTGCACGACCTGAAACTGATCCAGTCACCGCTCTATTTCAAAGCCAAGTTGCGGCTGCGCGGCACCGACACGAAACTGCAACCCGGCCCACATAATCTTCGGGAAGGCATGAGTGTAGACGAGGTCATTGACTCGATCACGGTCGTCTTCGCCAGCCGCCCCGGCACGCCGACAATCGTTGCATATGTACAATTCCGCACGCAGGAAGGCTGGCGCACCGAGCAGATCGCGCAACTCCTGCTGGACAAAGGGCTGATCAAGAACAAGGACGAGTTCTATAACGCGCTCAACGACCCCAGCCTCACCGAGGAGTTCGATTTTCTCGCCGGACGACCGAACGGCGCGAAACTGGATGGGTATCTCTTCCCCGACACGTATAGCGTGCCGCTTGGGACGCCGGTCAAGCAGATTATCGAGCAGATGCTGCTCGACTTCGATACGCGCGTGCCCCGGAATATGCGCGACCAACTCCCGCAAGGATATACCTTCTACCAGGTGTTGACGGTCGCCTCCATTATCGAGCGCGAAGCGGCGGTAGATAGCGAGCGCGCAACGATCGCCAGCGTCTACTACAACCGCTTGCGCCAGAATCCACCCATGCCGCTGCAAGCCGATCCCACCGTGCAGTACGTCGTCGGCACCGACACGGACTGGTGGCCGATGCTGCAAGCGGGCGACCTCAAGCGCGAGTCCTCATATAACACGTATCTGCACAGCGGCCTGCCGCCCGGCCCGATCTGCAACCCCAGCCTGAAGTCAATCGTGGCCGCGCTCAATCCGGCCCAAACCGACTACCTCTACTTCGTCGCCAAAGGCGACGGCACGCACGCGTTCGCGCGCACCTACGAAGAACACCAGGCGAATATTCAGAAGTATCAACAGCGGTAGCGCGCAAGGGCGGGTGCAAGGCGCGGCCAGCGGACCCGCCAAGGCAGGCCGTGCCGCACCGTGCATGACCATGAAGGAGGATGGACCGATGCCGGCCCCCGTGCCGCTGCGCCCTGCCCACGACGAGAGGAATGCGCTGCACGTCTGGCTCCTGGGGCATCCACTCGGCCACAGCATCTCACCGCCAATGCAGAATGCAGGGTTCCGGGCGCTGGGCATCGCCGCCACCTACAGCCTGAACGATGTGCTGCCGGAAGACCTGGCCGGCGCGGTGGCCGCGCTGCGCCAGCCAGACTTTTACGGCGCAAACGTCACCATGCCCCACAAGGAAGCGGCGCGCGCGCTCGTGGACGAGGTGTCGCGGCTTGCCGAGCGCGTCGGCTCGGTCAACACCATCGTCAATCGCGATGGTGTGCTGTATGGCGACAATACCGATGTCGAAGGGTTTCTCTGGCCGCTCCGCACCGGCGGCGCGGCGCTCGACCGCTGGCGGGTGACGGTGCTGGGCGCGGGTGGCGCGGCGCGCGCGGTAGCGATCGCGCTGCTCGAAGCCGGTGTGCCCGGCATCACGCTGGTGAATCGCACGCCGGCACGCGCCGTCGCGCTGGCCGCCTCGCTCAATGATCCACGCGTGGATACCCTGCCGCTCAGCGACCGCTGGGTCGGCGGCGCGCTGGCGCACGCGGACCTGCTGGTCAACGCCACCGGCGTCGGCTGGCACAGCGACGTGCCTCCTCTGGCCCCGGAATTGCTCGATCGCTTGCCGGCGCACGCGCTCGTCTACGACCTGACCTACCGCCACACCGCGCTGTTGCGCCAGGCCGAGGCGCGCGGTCTGGCGACGCTGGACGGCCTGCCGATGCTGGTCGAGCAGGGCGCACTCGCCCTCGAACTCTGGACCGGCCGCGAGGCGCCCCGGCCGGTCATGTTCGCCGCCGCGCGCGCGGCACGAGCACAGAACGAGTGATGAGTGATAAGTAGCGAGTGGTTTTTGTCGGCGCGGCGCCTGCTCACGCGCTCACGACCGCACCGTGCTGCCTGGCGAAGAAAACCGGCGCGTGCATGAGGAGCGCGAGCGGCAGCACGATGTCGCCCACTAGGCTGCGGGAGAACAGGGTGGGATCGTGGCGCGCGAAGGTCAGGGTGTAGGCGACGTTCGCCAGCATGACCGCCCAGCACGCCCACCAGGCCCAGCGCCGGCGCTGGCGAAAGGAGATCGCAACGATGATAACGAAGAGCAACCCGAAGACCAGTTCGTGGATCGCGTAGGCATATTCAAGGAGGATGACGTAGGCGGTCAGACCCGGCGCGGTTTGCTTCGCGCTGGCCCAGGCACTGCCGGTGACCTGCGCGAAAGCCGCGAGGTGATCCACTGGCAGACCGGCGCGGACATCCGCTCTGAGGTCAGAGACCGCCGCGAAGAGAAAGAGCGCGCCCAGCAGGAGCAAGAGCACCCAGGCGGCAGTCAAGGCCGCCGCATAGGGGCGGGCCGCCCCGGCCAGGTTGTGCCCGGTCATCATGCTTCCTCCTACGCAATCAAGCAGCGCCAGCGTCATCGTAGCAGGTGCGCGGCGCGTGCTGAGTGAGGCGTAACGCGGGGCGAGCCTCCCGACTCACGGGTTTTTGAGCATTTTGAGCAGTCTGTGCAAGGGCTACCCTCCTTCATCTCGCCGGTGTACCCATGCTAGTACAGCGAGGCTGAAATACCTCGGCGGTTTCTATGGCAGCAC
>DASUBC010000286.1:0-5713 GCA_035763465.1 Thermomicrobiales bacterium | reverse complement strand
CCACATGCCTGATCATCCCCACTGGACCCAGTGCCGCGCCGCCCTGCGCCACCTTCTCACGGCGCGGCGCTTCGGCGTCATCAGCGACTTCGACGGCACACTCAGCCACTTCGTGGTAGACGCCAGCTTCGCGCAGCCCACACCGGCAGCCGCCGCCGCCCTCACCGCGCTCATCCAGCGTGGCGCGACCGTGGCGCTGGTCTCTGGACGGACGGTGGCCGACTTACGCACGCGTTTCGCTCACTCGGCCGTGCTGTACTACGGCAACCATGGCCTGGAACACTGGCAGAATGGCGCGGTCCAGGTCGTGCCCGAGGCCCGGCAGTGGGTCGCGCCGTTACGCGCCTTGCTGGCCGAGCTCACCGTGCCAGCCGGCAGCGGCATCGTCGTCGAGAACAAGGGTGTCACCGCATCTGTGCATTACCGCGCCGCCGCCGATCCAGCGGCCGTCGGAGCTATGCTTGCCGCGCAACTGCAACCGCTCGGCGCGCGGTATGGCCTGCGCCTCAGTGCCGGCAATCGCATCTGGGAGATCAAGCCGCCGGTCGCGCTCGACAAAGGCACCGCCACCCGCGCGATCGTGCAGGCGCGGCAGCTCGATAGCGTCATCTTCTGCGGCGACGATACGACCGATCTCAGCGCGATGGCCGCGCTGCGCCAGATGCGCGCGGCCGGCGAGCTGCCACTTGCGCTAGTAGTCGGCGTCGTCCACCGGCAGGGCACGCCGCCTGGCCTGCTCGATCAGAGCGATCTCACCGCCAATGGCCCCGACGATGTCGCGGGCCTGCTCGCCTGGCTGGCCGCGCGGCTGCCCACCGGCCAGACCAGCGCCGCCGGCGCGGAAAGAAGGGGATAATGGGAAGCACCGACACCGTCCGCATTGTCATTGTCTCGAACCGGGGGCCGTTCTCCTTCAGCATGAAGGATGGCACACCGGTCGCCAAACGCGGCGCGGGCGGCCTGGTCACGGCGATTAGCAGCGTCGCGCGTCAGCACGACATCCTCTGGATCTCCTGCGCGCTTGGCCGAGGCGATCTCCAGTGGCTGCACCACGTCGGCGGCACGATGCAGACCGTGGAAGATATGCAGATTCGCATGATCGCGCCCGATCCCGCGCAATACCGGGGCTACTACAACGTCATCAGCAATCCGCTGCTCTGGTTCGTGCAGCACCAGTTGCAAGACGCGCCGCGCTTCCCAATCATTGACCGTACCACCTGGCACGCCTGGTCGAACGGCTACGCCGGCGTCAACCGGCAACTGGCCGAGGCCGTCGCCGCCAGCCTCGGCGACAGCGACGAACCAACCGTCGTGATGGTGCAGGACTATCAGCTCTACCTCGTGCCGCAATATCTGCGTGAACTGGTCGGCGACCGCGTCTACATCCACTTCTTCTCGCACATCCCGTGGCCGGGTCCGGACGGCTGGCATGTGCTGCCGTCCACGATGCGCCGGCAGCTCCTCACCTCCCTACTACACGCCAACCGGATCGGCTTCCAGACCGAGCGCGACACCCGCCGCTTCTTGCAGACCTGCGCGGACAACCTGAGCGGCATCCGCGTCACCCAGCCCTGGCGGCGCATTGCCTATCGCGAGCGCGAAGTCGCCGCCGCGCCCTACCCAATCTCTGTTGACGTGGAGGAACTGCGCCGCAACCTCGCCAGTGCCGAGGGCCAGACGCAACTGGCGCGGATGCGCGCCTTCCGGGGCAACCGGCGCCTGATTCTGCGCGTAGACCGGGTCGAGCCGAGCAAGAATATCCTGCGCGGTCTCATCGCCTACCGGAACTTTCTCCAGAGTAACGCGGAGTATCGCGGCAAGGTGGCCCTGCTTGCGCTGCTCGTACCGTCACGCACCGAAGTCGCGGAGTATCGCGACTACCTGCGTGACATCACCGGCCTTGCGGGCGAAATCAACGCGACGCTGGGCGACAGCGAATGGGAACCCGTACGGATCATGCTGGGTAACAACTACCCGCGGGCGCTGGCCGCGCTGAGCGAATGTGACGTCTTGATGGTGAATCCACTGGCCGATGGTATGAATCTGGTCGCCAAAGAGGGCGCGGTGCTCAACGACAACGCCGGTGTCTTGATTCTTTCGGAGGAAGCAGGCGCCGCCGAAGAACTCGGCGAGCACGCCTTGCTGGTGTCACCATTCGACGTCTACGGCACGAGTGAAGCGCTGCGCCGCGCGCTGACGATGCCGCGCGACGAACGCCACGACCGCGCCGTCCACCTGGCCCAGCAGGTCGAGCATCACGACATCCACCGCTGGTTCGCGCGCCAGCTCCACGATGTTGAAGCCGACCTCACCCAGTACGGCGTCCTGGTACACGCGGAAGCGCCAGCCTGACGGGGTCAAAAGTCGGAAGGTCGAAGGTCGAAGGTCGCTCGTGAGGAGGCAATGGCTCCCTGTCAACCAACGTTCACAGAGAGACTTTCGACCTTCGACCTTCCGACTTTCGCCCCCCCACTTACCCTTCCTCGAACGCAATGTCCTGCGCGCCTTCCCACAGAATGGCGCGGCCCAGGTCGCGTAGCTGTTCGCGGCCGGTGACGATCGTCAGGAAATGGTTGCCGGCCAGTTGCCCCATCTTCGACGCGAACAACGTGGCCCCGTAGGGAAAGAGGATTTCCGTCTCACTGAATCCGCCCGGATACAGCAGTAGTTCGCCGGGCGCGGGATGGCTGGTATGGTTCTCGAAGCCGACGCCGACCTGGAGCTCGCCGAGCGGAATCCAGGCCGCTTCGCCGCTCCACCGGGCCTGAATCAACTTGTTCCGGAAAGGCAGCAGGCGGCGAAACGCCGCGCAAGATTGCGGCGCGGCGGCCTCCTCAAACCGCGCGGTGAAGGTGAAACGATGTTCGCCAACGGTGATGCGTAACGTCTCCATAGCGTGCGCCTCCGGCAGAGTAGCGGGCCGCGCCGGCCACTAGCGATTTCCTGGCGCGTAATACTACTCCAAAGCGGGCATGCGCCTCGCCACCGTGCGCCCGCGCCGGCGACAACGAAAGCAGCGCGCCTGGCCTGCCGCCTGGCGATTCTCACCAGAACCAAACCGCAGGTCAGGCGCGCTGCGTATTTGCTACGCCGCCTTCGGCCCGGTGTAGACAACTTCCCACAGAATCCGATCCGGCGATTCGAACATCACCTGATAATAGGTGTTCCCTTCGCCCTGCGGAAAGTCCGGCCGGTGTCGCGGCGTCTCGAAGAGCAACTCCACGCCGCGCTCCTGGAGATACGCCGCGACGGCGTCAACATCGCCTTGCGCCGCCGCGCCAATACCGATGTGGTTCATCCCCGGCCCATCATAGTCATTGCTGACCTCTTTGACCTCGCCAATGAACCAGAGGCTTTCTCCGTTCTTTCCGGCCACACCAAGCATGCCCTCGTTGGCGAAGAGTGTCTGCCAGCCCAAAAACGCCATCAGATCCTTGTAGAACGGCACGTTCTCCGGCCGCACGTTGAGCTGAAGATGCGAAAACTGCGTTTGCATTGTGACCTTCCCCTAGCATCTCATCGGCCAACGGCGACCTTCGCCGCTGCGTCCGTACAGTAGAACATGTATTCTGTTTTGTCAACTCGTAAAAGCAGAATGGAGGGCAGGCGGCGCTGCCTGTCCTCCATCGTAGGTTGCTGCTTGGGTGTTTGGGTGTGCGCGCCCGTTACGGCCGTGGCCCACGCGGACCCCGGTCGCCGGGGCGCGGCCCATCGCCACCTGGACGTGGACCACGGTCGCCGCTGAAACCGCCAGGGCGCGGCCCCCGGTCTCCACCGAAGCCGCCCGGCCGTGGGCCTCGATCGCCGCCAAACCCACCACCGGGGCGCGGGCCACGATCGCCGCGCGGCCCGGCCGGCGCGCGTTCCGGCAGCTCGCCGGTCAGTGCGGCGCGGCGCGACAGGCTCACCTTGCCGGTGACCGGGTCAACATCAATCACCATCACCGTGATCTCGTCGCCCTCCTGCACCACGTCTTCGACACGCTCCACCCGGTTCTCCGCCAGTTCGGAGACATGAACGAGGCCGTCCTTACCAGGGAAGAGTTCGACAAAGGCACCATACGGCATGATCCGCACGACTTTGCCCGTATAGATGTCGCCCGTCTTCGCCTCGCGCGTTAGCCCCTCCACCTGGGCGATGGCGCGCTTCACGCCCGCCGGGTCGCTGCCGGCGATCGAGACGGTGCCATCTTCGGCGACGTCAATCTTCGTGCTGGTCCCTTCCTGGATGCCGCGAATCGTCTTGCCGCCCGGCCCGATCAACGCGCCGATCTTCTCCGGGTTGATCTTCAACACTTCGATACGCGGCGCGAACTGCGACAGCTCCGGCCGCGCCTGGCCGATCGTCGCCAGCATCTTGTCGAGGATGAAGAGCCGCCCGTCACGCGCCTGCGCCAGCGCCTGGCGCATCAGGTCAAAAGTCAGCCCCTTGACCTTGATGTCCATCTGGATCGCGGTGATCCCCTGCGCGGTGCCCGCAACCTTGAAATCCATGTCGCCCATATGGTCTTCAAGACCCTGGATGTCGGTCAGGATCTGATAGCCGCTCTGCACGCCATCCTCGCCGGTGATCAGGCCCATCGCCACGCCGGCCACCGGCGCTCGCAGCGGCACGCCCGCGTCCAGCAGCGCCATCGTGCTGCCGCAGACGGACCCCATCGAGGTCGAGCCGTTCGAGGACAGGGCTTCCGAGACAAGCCGCAGCGTGTACGGGAACTTGTCCGCCGGCGGGATCATCCGCACCAGCGCCCGTTCCGCGAGCGCGCCGTGGCCGATTTCGCGCCGGCCCGTGCTGCGAATCGGCTTCGCCTCACCGGTGCTGTACGGCGGAAAGTTGTAGTGATGGATATAGCGCTTCGTGTCCTCCGGACCGATCGAGTCGAGCCGCTGCGCTTCACCCGGGCCGCCGAGCGTCGCAACAGTGAGAATCTGTGTCTGGCCGCGTGTGAAGATCGCCGAACCGTGCGCGCGCGGCAGTACACCAGCCTCGCACCAGATGGGGCGAATCTCGGTCAGGCTCCGGCCGTCCGGCCGTTCGCCCCGTTCGAGAATGCCGCCACGCACGACCTCGGCTTCGAGATGCTCCAGAATACCGGCAATCGCCTTTGCACGTCCGGCCTTCTCGGCCCCTTCCAGTCCCTCGGTCAGCGTCGCCAGCACATCCTGCTTGACCGCGTTGACCGCATCGTTCCTGGCTGCCTTATCTGGGTTGTACACGGCTGTTTGCAGCCGGTCGCTGACGACGTCCTTGACCTGCGCTTGCAACGCCTCGTCCGGCGCCGGCACGCTGAATTCACGCTTTGGCCGTCCAGCCCGCTCGCGCAGTTCGAGCTGGAGCGCCAGCAGCGGCTGAATCTCACGGTGCGCCAGTTCCAGCGCCTCGACCATGAGGTCTTCGCTGATCTGGTCGCCGTTGCCCTCGACCATCACCACCGCGTTGGCCGACCCGGCGACCACCAGGTCCAGATCGCTTTCCAGCAATTGCGACTCGGTCGGGTTGACGATCAGTTCGCCCCCCACCAGCCCGATTCGCACCGCCGCCACCGGCCCATCGAACGGGATGTCGCTGATCATCAGCGCCGCCGATGTGCCCGTCAGCGCCAGGATGTCCGGGTCATTTTCCTGGTCGGCCGACAGCACCGTGTTGATGATCTGTGTGTCGTTCTTGTAGCCCTTCGGAAAGAGCGGCCGGATGGTACGGTCGGTCAGGCGCG
>DASUBC010000285.1:0-3689 GCA_035763465.1 Thermomicrobiales bacterium | reverse complement strand
CCGCCGTGCAGCCAGTGCGCCAGCCAGGCCCAGCTGCCCCAGCTATAGTGAAAGAAGAGCCGCGACAGGCGCAGCCGGCGCGTGACCCGCCGGGGCAGCACCACCGTCTCGAACCCATCAACCAGCGTAGCCAGAATAAGGAACAGCCCACCGGCAATCGCTACAATGTGCATACCGGCGCTATCCTGAACGAGCAAAGTGCGGTCATTCGGCGTATCCTTTCTCCTGAAGGATGCGGACTGTACAGCAGGCAAAGATACCACGCTGCGGCGTGCGGCCGGAGGCGAACGATGGAAGAATTTTTCGCGGGCAACCTGGCGCTCGGGCTGGCGTTGGGCGTCACGCTGGCCGTATTTGGCTGGTGGCAGCGATCCGCGCTGGCCGACATTACCTGGCCCCGGCAGCAGGGCTGGCGGCGACTGGCCTGGGCGGCGTGGGGTGCGGCCGGCGCGCTGCTGCTCTGGGGTTCGCTGGCCGATAACTGGCGGAAGATGCTCGGCGAATTGCTCGATCTGAAAGAGCCATATCCAAGCCAGCGCGCAGTACTGGTGCCCGTGGCGCACGAGATTCGCCTGGTGACCTTCGTGCTGCTGGCGCTCTCGCTGGTGACGCTCGCGCCGCTCTTCGCCCGCTACGCCGGCGGCTACGTGCTGCAACTGACCCTTGTCATCATTGGCGCGGCGGCGTTCTTCCCGCTGTACCTGATGCGCCAGCGCCTCGATACGGGGCTGGCAGGCGTGGTGAGTTTTCCCTCATTCTTCTCGCTGGACATGATCGGCACACTCATCTACCTGCTGCTCGACTACGCCGTGAACGTGGCGCTGCTCCTGACGTTCTATCTTGGCCTGCTTGGCCTGGTGGCGCTGCCGACCACGGCTGTGCTCGATTTGCTCGGTCAGCGCGAGCCGCCCGCTGAGCCGACTCCGACCACGGCGGCCTTCTACACAACATTGCGCGACCATACCGCCGCGCAGCGTGCGGCTGCCGCCGGCGGCCAGGAGCAAGCTCCCGGCGACCAGCACGCCTAGCGGCCCCGCCGCTCTACTGTCGTCGCGCCAGCCGATACCAGGCCAGGAGTTCGCGCGTGGCGCCCGCGGCGATCGCGGCGGCTCCCAGCAAGCCAAGCAGCAATTCGGCGGCCTGAGCGTGGCGGTGGGATAGGTGATTGCGGAGGATGAAGACGAGTGCGACAATCTGGCCGAGGCGCTGACCGCGCGTCAGCTCGCGGAGTGAGACAATATTCAGTTCCATCGCGCTGCCCAGCAGCAACAGTTGCAAGCCGATGATGATGAGCGCGGCGTTGCAGACGGCAGCGAACCGCTGGCGCAATAGCCGGCGGCGCATTTCCGCCGGCAGGCGCTGCCAGGAACGATTGCGCGCCGCCACTCTCCCCTCCCCAACCACGACCGACAACAGGATCGCGCGTTCGGGAATGCAACGCCTCATAATCATGGCAGGTTTCGCCGGTCGCGAGCGCGATCGGCGCATGGGTTGACGATGACGTCGCCACGGATAAAGGTGGCGGGCGGTCCGATGCCGATGGTCAGCGGGAGAGGCGGGCGCGGAGGCACGCCAGCAAGGTGATGAGGCACACACCGCCGAGCAGCGCCAAAACCAGCGCGGGGAGGCCGACAGGTGTCGTCGCGCCCGCGATCGTCGCGGCGCCAACCGGCGCGGCGCCCCGCAACGCCAGCCAGGCGGCCAGGAACAGCAAGCCGCACCCCAGGACAAGTTGCCACTGCCGCGCCATTGCCCCACCTCCGCGCCACGCTGACTGAGAGACGCGGCGTTTTCGCGTCGTCTCTATCATTGGGCAGCGCAGAGGGAGGAACAATAGCCAAATAGGGCTAATTAGCAGCCGTCTTTACCGCTCTCGCGCGTGCTGCGTCGTGCTGTTCCGGCGTTATCAACCTGCGTGCCGGAATGCCGATGTCAGGCCAACGTTCGCGAAGATTTTCATCACCGCATCGGTGGTGCGGCCTCGGAAATCCGGGTCCATTCGGTCGCCATACCACGCGCGCGAAAGTTCCCATACCTGGTCAAGTGGGAGCGACTCACCGTGCGGCTCGCCCGTCGCCACACACCAGGCAGCCACATCCTCCTCCGACCGGAAGAGCAGCATTGTCCCTCAGGTGTGGACGAGGTCGTCGTACCACTGGAGGAAGGGCAAGGGGAAATGGACAACCCCGCTGTCACCGTGGAGCGTCCCAGAGGTGATCGCGTAGCTGGCCTGCCCCTCGCCGTAGGCATAGGTCGCCTTGATGCGCGCGTCCGTATGCAACATAGCCGGGATGCCGAGTGAGTCCCACGCACAGTTCGCCCACAAACTGCGCCCAGCCACATGGACGCGGTACGAGGTCGGCGCCGCCGAGAGCGGGTTAGCCATGAGGATGCGATCGGCGCCGGGGGTGAGGAAGAGCGCGTGATGATCATGGAGGCGGCGATAGGCCAAACGTGCTTCGGCGGCGGCGATGCCGAAATGCCGGGCCAGCTCGTCATACTGTGGTGGGCGTTCGTGCTCGACAAAGAACTCGTAGATGAACGACCGCATTTGCCAGTCTCGATCGTCCAGTGACGGCGCGGTCATCGGGGAACCTCCAACTCTGCGTGGCGGTCTGATCCTGGCGCCTGCCGGTTTCTTGCCCACAACTGCATCGAGACAACTGCTCCGTCAGCACGGTGGCCGGCATGGAGTAGCGCGAATTCACCCGCTGTAATGCGCCCGCAGGATGCCGTGCGCGAATTCATAGCTATCCAGGCGGCCGTCGGGCCGGCGGTAGCGCCAGCGTTCGAAGGGCCACCAGCCGTCCACGGCCAGCGGCGCGCCGAGCCGCGTCCAGACGGCGTCGCGCGTCATGCCGGCGGCCAGCGGCGCGTCGCCCGGGACACTCGGCGTGGCGACGAAGCCCTGACTGCGGAGCGTTTCGCCAGCATCGAACTCGAAGACATAGAGATAATCCGGCCAGCCGGCCAGGCGATAGCCCAGGAAGAGGTTGCCGGTCGCCCATTGCTGGTCGGCCGGCCCCAGCGCGCGTTCGACCGCCGCGCGCTGGGTCTGGCCGATGCGCGTCAGCGCAGCGGCACGGATGGCGGCGACGTCGGGGTCGCGGTCGAGCGCATCGCGCGGCGCGCCCGCCTCCACCCAGCCCAGGAAACGACTGAACGCGGCGTGACCGCGCACTGGGTCGAAGGCGACCGGCGCGCCAGTGGGCAGGAAGGCGAGCGCGAGCGGATCGAGCGGCGTGAGCTCGTACGCGCCGCTCGCCTTCAGGAAACGCAGACTCCAGGCGGCGTCGGCCGAAGGCAGCACGACTGCGCTGCCGAGATCCACGGGCGCGCCCGCGTCCAGTCCCAGGCGGTGCAGCGCCTCGCTGGCGGCGACTCCGCCATCCGCGCCGCTCGCGACCGCGCCGCCGAGACTTTGCGCGACAGCGGCCAGGTGCGTCGTGTGGTCAAGGCCGGGCAACTGCCCGAGCACCTGCTGTGCGACCGCCGCGCCCATGCCCGTGCCGAGGGTGGTTGGTGGCGGCGCGGCGGCCAACGACTGATCGCCAGGGAACGCCGGACCGCGCGCGAGGTTATGGTCCGCCGCCGGGATGTTACCGCCCCGCGCGAGACTTTCCGCAGCGGCGCTGGGCGACTGCGCCTCTCCGCGACTGAGCGACTGGTCGCCAGCGGTGGGCGCGCTG
>DASUBC010000284.1:0-4279 GCA_035763465.1 Thermomicrobiales bacterium | reverse complement strand
CTAGGCCACGCTCACGCAACTCATCAATGTAGGCGCGTAAGTCATCGGCGCACAAATCTTCCACGTCGCCGCTGTGGTTATGCGTGGTGAGGTAGTCACAGAACTGGCGCAGCGAATAGGTGTGCCACTCTAGCGTCTTGGGGCTACTGCCCTCGGCACGGTGGAAGCGCAGGTAGCGTTCGAATGCTTTGGTGAGGTTCACGGGAATGTCCCTTTCCGGCCTGCGGTAGACTACTTGCCACAGTCGGAATGGGGACGAAAAGCCGCACCCTACGTGGGATGATTTGGTGCTATATCTAGGAAAATCGAGTGGTACGCCTGACAGGATTCGAACCTGTGGCCTCTTGCTCCGGAGGCAAGCGCTCTATCCACTGAGCTACAGGCGCGTGTCACCGCGTGGGGCGGCGTATGGCTGATTATACGCCACGGTGCGGGGTGGGGCAAGTTGCAGTGGACGGCGCGAGCGGGATGGTGAAGGCGAAACATGCGCCCTGGCCGGGCGTGCTTTCGACCCAGATGTGGCCGCCGTGCGCTTCGACCAGCCCGCGCGCGATCGCGAGGCCCAGGCCGCTGCCGGCTTCGCGCGAGCGAGCGGGATCGCCACGGTAGAAGCGGTCGAAGACGCGCGGTAGGTCGGCTGGGGCGATGCCTTCGCCGGTGTCTTCGACGGTGAGTAGAAGGGCGCCGTCCTGCCGGCAAGCGCGCAGTTGTACGCGGCCACCGGGCGGCGTATGGCGGATGGCATTTTGCACGAGGTTGAGCAGCACACGGGACAGTTGCGGCGCGTCAGCCAGGATAAGTGGCAGGTTGTCCGGGACGTCAGCGGTCAACGTCACGCCTTTGCGCTCGGCCTGGGGCATCATGCGCGCGACCGTCTCGTTGAGCAGGGCTGGCGCCGAGATTGGTGCACAGTCGAGATGGACTGCACCCGCTTCCAGGCGCGCAAGTTCGAAGAGGTCGTCAATCAGCGCGTTCAATCGTTCGGTCTCGCCAGCGATCAGGGTGAGATAGCGGCGCATGTGCGCGGGGTCGTCCACGATGCCGTCGTTGAGCGCTTCGGCCAGCGCCCGTAGCGAGGCCAGCGGGGTGCGGAGGTCGTGTGACACGGCGGCGATCAGGTCGCGGCGCGTACGTTCGATTTCGGCCCGCGCGCTGGCGGCCTCTTCCAGTTGCGCGGCCATACTGTTGAATGACGCGGCCAGCGCGCCAAGTTCGGCAATCCCTTCGCCACGTACGCGCGTCGAAAGATCGCCACGCGCCATCCGCGCCGCGCCGTCGCTGAGGCTGGCGATCGTTGCGGCGATACGGCTGCCGAAGAGCGAGGCAACGGCAATGCCAGGTGTGAGCGCGAAGCCGATCAGCAGGGTCAGCAACACCAGGTCGTGCGGCGAAATGAACATCAACCGCGCGGTGAAGGCGACGTTGGCGAGCGCGATGACTGGTCCGAGCGCGCTCACCAGCGCCAGTGCAACGCGCAGGGTGACGTGCCGCCGGCCGGCGCTCCACCCCGCGCCCCAGCCGAGCGCCAGTGAGCCACCACCGGAGATCAGCATGAAGGCGACGAGTTGCTGTAGGTCGCGGTCCCGCGCGCCAAGCCAGAGCGCGGCCAGCACGGCCACGGCGGCAGTGGCGATGATCACCGCGCCGATACGGACGACCAGGGCGCGGTAGGGGGTCGCGGGTCGCAGGTCAGCAAGTCGCAGGTCGGGTTCGATACGGCGCGGTGGCACGCCGCGCACCCGGTTACTAACGCTGGTCATGTCGCTTGTGCTGCCCATAATGCTGGCCTCATGGCGAGATGTTCTATGTATCGGACTTGCGACCTGTGACTTGCTGGCCTGCGACCCGCTCCCTTACCCCTCGAACTTATAGCCGACGCCCCAGACCGTTTTGAGGTAATTCGGGCGCATCGGGTCGGGTTCGACCTTCTCGCGCAGGCGGCGGATGTGCACGGTCACGGTGCTGGGATCGCCGTAGAACTCGAAATCCCAGACCTGATCGAGGAGCTGCTGGCGGGTGAAGACCTGGCCGGGATGCCGGGCGAGAAAGGCGAGCAGGTCGAATTCGCGCGCGGTGAGCTCCAGTGACTCGCCGGCGCGCTTGACCGTCCGGCCCAGCGGGTCAATGCGTAGCGCGCCGTAGTGCAGGACGCGGTCGTCGCCTGGGCGGGGGCCGCCCGCGGCGGTGCGTCGCAACACGGCGGCGATCCGCGCGACCAGTTCCTTTGGGCTGAAGGGTTTCACGACGTAGTCGTCCGCGCCGAGGCCGAGGCCGAGAATCTTGTCGGTCTCCTCGCCGCGCGCCGAGAGGAAGATAATCGGCACCGCGCTCTCGGCGCGTAACTGCCGCGCGACCTCCAGCCCGTTGATATCCGGCAGCATGATGTCGAGGACAATCAGATCCGGGCGGTCGCGCCGCGCGAGGGATAGCGCGGTCGCACCGTCGCGCGCCAGCCGCACCTGATAGCCGTCGCGCAACAGATAGCGCTCGACAACCTCCGTCACAATCGCGTCGTCGTCAACCAGCAAGATCGTTGCCTGCGCCACGCCGCTCTCGCTCCACCGCTAGCCATGCCAGGGCCGATGCCATTCATTACGATTCTAGCACTGCCGCAGTGCGTGGCGTGAGAGCGTGAGTCGTGAGAAGGGTTCTGGTCAGCACGGTGCTGATCTGCTGGCGCAGTGCTCATCCCAAGCAACTCACGACTCACGCTCTCACGCTCTCACGCCTGGTACTTATCCCCACCGAGCACGAGTTATCCCCATCCCAGGATGAGTTATCCACAAGGGTGGGCTAACGTTCGTGCTGTTCTAGACCGCTTTTCCCTGATCATGATCGGCTTTTTCCGCCTCTGGCGTGCTGATCTCACGATGATCGGCGCGCAGTGATCCCGAACAGTGCTGAACATAACTGTTGTGGAAAACTCCGGAGAAGGCAGTGGATAAGTGGCTGGAATTGGGGATAAGCCGTGTACAAGCGGTGGTTATGTTGGGTATAACTCGCCTCGGCCGTGGCGTGAGCAGGCGGCGCTGGGGAATTGTGGACGGCTTATCCACCGGCCCGGCCCACCAGATTTCCGCGCTGCTGCTGGGCAGCCGGGACTTATCCGCACTTTCCACACCCCCTACGATCTATACGATCGTTAACAACTCTTTTCACCATTAAGAAAGAAACGCGGGTGGCGCTTGACGCTGCCTGGCCTGATTCCTATCATGCCGGCGTTATTGAGCAGAGCATGATGAGGAGGCGCGTATGACGACGCTACTCTATCAGACCGACAGTTATCTGCGCGATTTCGCCGCGACTGTCGCGGCGGTTGACGAAGCGACGCGCGCGGTGCTGCTCGACCGGACCGCCTTCTATCCCGGCGGTGGCGGCCAGCCGCACGACCTCGGCACGCTGGGCGCGGGCGATGAGACCTGGCCGGTGGTCAAGGTGGAGAAGCGCGGCGCGGAGGTCGCGCATCTCCTCGGCGGCGAGGCGCCGCTACCGGCGGTAGGCACGGCCGTTCACGGCGCACTCGACTGGGAGCGCCGCTACCGCCTGATGCGGACGCACACGGCGATGCACGTTCTGTGCGGCGTAATCTGGCGTGACTTCGGCGCGCAGGTGACCGGTGGGCAGATGCATCTTGATCGGGCGCGGATGGATTTCGAGCTGGAAGACCTCAATCCCGATCGTGTGCGCTCAATCGAGGAGCGCGCCAATGCCGTGATCGCCGCCGGCGCGCCGGTGTCGGTGCGGATTCTGCCGCGCGAGGAAGCCTTTCAGATTCCCGACCTGATTCGCACGAAGATCAACCTGCTGCCGCCCGGTATCACGGAGGTGCGCGTCGTGTCGGTTGGCGAACTCGATACGCAGGCCGATGGCGGCACGCACGTCGCCGACGCGCGCGAGGTCGGCGGCCTTCGCATCGTCGGCACGCGCAGCAAGGGCCGGATTAATAAGCGGCTTGAGGTGGAACTGGTTGATTAGTGTAGTTGCAGATTGGGGACTGGTGAGGAGACTGACGCTCGGCTCTCCAGCCTGGAGAGCCGAGCGTCAGTCTCTTGGAATATGCTCGTGCTAAATCACGCCAGTCAGCCAGAGGATGAGCACGATAATCAGAATGAGCGCCAGGCCGCCGCCAGGGTAGTAACCCCAGCTCCGGCTATACGGCCAGCTCGGTATAGCGCCAATGAGCAAGATGACCAGGACGATGACGAGCAGAAGAATCAGCATGTATGCTCCTTTCCGTTCCACGTACAGACCTCGTCATTGTGCCGGCACTATGCAAGGA
>DASUBC010000283.1:0-2772 GCA_035763465.1 Thermomicrobiales bacterium | reverse complement strand
CACCGCGCCGGCCAGCGCGTTCGCTTCCGCCAGTGAAGCGGCTTCACCTAGATCGCAAAAGAGCGCCAGACGCAGGGCGACCAGCGCTTCAAGATCGGCAAGCGTGGCGCGGCGCACCAACGGCTTCTGATCGTCCGCGTTCCCCATGCTCTTTCCCTGGTGGCACTGGCACACATGCTATCACAGCACGGGAAAACTCGCTTTACGGCGGGTTCCGCGCGGGTGAATGGTAGCACACCGGGATGAAGTCGGGCAGTGAGTTTGGGCCAGCACCTCGCCAGCCTCCGGGCACAGTGCTGACGAGAACTCACTGCCCGACTGCCCGTCTGCCCGCCTGCCCGACTCATTTCATCTTCACCAAACGTTCATCCGATCCCCAGCAAGCCTTCAGTGACGCGCCCTAGACTTGGCAGCAAGGAATGGCGCGGCGCGACGGCGCGGCGCGCACGCAGGTAGAGGAGCAGACGATGACCACGCCCACAGCACCGGCGCTAGCCCCGGCCGACACCGCACCAGCCGCGCCGATCGCGCATACCCTGTCGCTCGTCCTCCCAGCGCACAACGAAGCAGGCAACCTGGAGTGGGTCGTGCGCGCGGCGCTGGCTGCGCTGCCACTCGTCTTTCGCGACTGCGAGATCGTCGTCGTAGACGATGGCAGCCGCGACGCGACACCCGCCATCGCTGACGCGCTCGCGGCGGCGGACGCGCGCGTGCGCGTGATTCATCACCCACGCAACCAGGGCTACGGCGCGGCGCTGCGGTCTGGCTTCGCCGCTGCGCGCGGCGACCGCATCATGTTTATGGACGCCGACCGCCAGTTCGACATCCGCGAGGTGGCGAAACTGGCCCCGTGGGTGGACGAGTTCGGCATTGTCGCCGGCTACCGGCTGCGTCGCCGCGATCCGTGGCGGCGGGTCGCGCTCGGGGCGACCTTCAACCTGCTGGTGCGGGTGTTGTTTGGCGTGCGGGTGCGCGACATTGACTGCGGCTTCAAGATTTTCCGGGCCGATCTGCTGCATGCGCTTGACCTGCAAGCGCCGGGCGCGCTGATCAACACCGAAATCCTGGCCCTGGCCCACCGGCAGGGCGCGGCGCTGGTCGAGATTGGCGTCAACCACTATCCGCGTCCGGCGGGAGAGCAGTCGGGCGGCAGCCCGCGCGTCGTGCTGCGGGCGCTCGATGAGACTATGCGCCTCTGGTGGCGGCTGCGCGCCGGACCGCCCGCAGGGGTGGCACGCCCGCACATCGGGGCCGAGGCCGGGGAACAACCGCGATGATCGGCCGCGAGAGCGTCCCCGCCAGTGTGACCCCTTCCGTCATCGAGGCGCTGCCCCCGGCCAGTGTCGGCACAGCCACAGTCAACCGCCGGGCGCTCGCGGCCCTGGCGGCGCACTGGCCTCGCTTCGGCCTGGCGACCGTGCTGCTCCTCAGCGCCGCGCTGAATCTCATCGGCCTGAACCAGGAAGGGTACGCCAACACCTACTACGCGGCGGCGGTGAAGAGTATGCTCACCGGCTGGCGCAACTTCTTCTTCGTCGCGTTCGACGCGGGCGGCTTCGTCAGCGTGGATAAGCCACCGCTGGGCCTGTGGCTTCAGGCAGCGAGCGCGAAGCTATTCGGCTTCAATGGCGTAAGTTTACTGCTGCCGCAGGCGCTGGCCGGCATCGCGGCGGTCGCGCTCCTCTACTGGCTGGTGCGCCGCGCCTGGGGACCGGCGGCCGGGCTGGCGGCGGCGCTCGCGCTCGCCGTGACGCCGATCAGCGTGGTCGCGAACCGGAACAACACCTCCGACAGTGTGCTGGTGCTCGCGCTCCTCGGCGCGGCCTGGGCGGTCAGCGTGGCGGCCGAGCGGGGGAGTGTGCGCCTGCTCCTGCTCGGCGGCGTACTGGTCGGGCTGGCGTTCAACGTCAAGATGCTCGAAGCGTATCTGATCCTGCCCGCGCTCGGCCTGGTGTACCTGCTCGGCGCGCCGCGTTCCCGGCGGGCGCGACTCGGGCACCTGGCGCTGCTGGGCCTGGCGACGCTGGTCGTCTCCTTCGCCTGGGTGGCGGCGGTGGACCTGACGCCAGCGAGCGCCCGGCCCTACGTCGGCTCCAGCGGCACGAACTCGGCCCTCAGCCTGGTGCTGGGCTACAACGGGTTGACCCGCCTCACCCTGGCGCTGCCCGCCGGGCTGCGGGAGGCGCTCCGCTTCCTCCCCGGCGCGGTGGACCTTGATGTCGCGCCCGCCTTTGCGCCGCAAATCGGCGACCCCGGCCTGCTGCGGCTCTTCAACGACGGCCTCGCCGGGCAGGCGAGCTGGCTGCTGGCGCTCGCCGTCGCCGGCCTGCTGGCGGCGGTGCTTGTCGCGCGCTGGCGCCTGCCACTCAACCGCGAGGCGCAAGCGGTCGTGCTGTGGGGCGGCTGGCTCGGGGGCGCGGGCGGCTTTTTCAGCGTCGCCCGCTTCTACCATCTCTACTACCTGACGCTGCTCGGCCCTGTCATCGCCGCGCTGGCCGGCATTGGTCTGGCGGCGCTCTGGCGGCTGTGGCGGCGCGGCGGCTGGTGGCGCGCGCCGCTGCCGCTGGCGCTGGTCGGCGCGGCGCTCGTGCAGGCGCGACTCCTGACACCATACCCGCTGTGGAGCGGGCAGCTGTCTCGCCCGGTAGTCATTGTCTGCCTGGCAGCGGCGGTCACACTCGCGCTCGTCCACCTGCTGCCCCACCTGGCGCGTGTCGCCGCGCCGCTGCTGGCCGCGACCGCGCTGCTCGCGCTGCTCGTCGCCCCGCTCGT
>DASUBC010000282.1:0-11523 GCA_035763465.1 Thermomicrobiales bacterium | reverse complement strand
CAATCCCAACCACTGGCTCTTCAAGCGCGCGGTCGCGGGCGGCGGCATTCTCACCTGGCTTGGCTGCCACTGGCTCGATCTCGTGCGCTACCTGACCGGCGACGAGTATGCCAGCGTCTCGGCCCAGCTCGCGACGCTCGGTGACGACGGCATTGATGTGGAGGATACCGCCGCTGTGACCTTCCGGCTGGCGGGCGGCGCGGTCGGCAGCCTCTACGCCGGCTATCTGCTCCCCTCGGGCCCGGCCGGCTACGAAGGCACCAGTTACGATCAGGCGGTCATTCTACGTGGCACGGCGGGCACGGTGACCTTTCAGCGCGACCGGCCGCTGCTGCTGGAGAGCATCGCGCCAGGCTGGGGCGACGCCTCGCCGCGCGCGTACGACTTCACGCTGCCGGCCGCGCGCGGCTACGGCGGCCGGCACGGGTTGGCCTTCTTCCAGCGATTCTTCAGCGCGACACCGGACGAGGCCACGCTGCCCGGCGCGGTGGACGCCCTGCGCGTGCTGGAAGTGCTCGACGCCATTTACGAGGCCGGCCGGACCGGCCGAACGGTCGAAGTGGCGCGGCAGGTGTAGGTGAGAGGCGGGTTACAGGTTGCAGGTTGACAGGTTACAGGTTCTTGCAGACAAGGCACTGCTTTGTCCTCAGACAACTTGCAACCTGTAACCCTGTCAACCTATAACCCGTTTCCGTGGATCATGGACGGCGAACCAGACGAGCAGGAACGCGGCCAGCGCGAGCGCGGCGGTAAGCGCGAAGACCGCGCTGTAGCCGCCTTCGTCGGCGACAACGGCGATCAGGAGTGGTGCGACGGCTGCGAACGGTGTCTGGGTGAACATTGCCAGGCCGACGTATGTGGGCCGTTGTTCGATCGGCGCGAGGTCCACGATGAAGGTGAGTGACGAGAGCTGAAAGCCGCTGGTGCTCAGGCCGACCAGGAGAAAGACGACCCCGAAGCCGATTGGCTGACGCAGCGCCAGCGCCAGCGCGGCGGCGAATGCGGCGCAGAGCGCGCCACCGAGCACGACGCGCTTGTGTCCGAAATGATCGCCGACATATCCCCAAAGAATGCTCCCCGCTGTTGAGGCGGCGAGCAGCACGACCGCGTAGAGGCTGGCCGCCGCGTCACTAAGCAGCAGCCGGTGCTTCGCCTCCACAATGTAGAACGGCGCTGCCGCGCTAGCGCTGGTAATGAGCGCGATCGCCACCAGATACCAGCGCAAATTGCGGTCCTGCCGGACCAGCGCGGGTAGCCGCCGCCAGGCGCCGGTCTGTGGACGGCTCGTCTTGATCACCGGCGTTTCCGCTACCGGCTCACGGCCGAGCGTCAGGAAGACGAAGGAGACGATCATGAAGGCGAAGCAGCAGGCAAAGCAGAGCGCGATGCCGGTGGACCAGGGATAGCGACTCAGCAGCGCAGCGGCGCTGGCGCTGCCGCCGATGCCGAGCAACCCGCCGAGCGCCGAGGAAAACCCGAAGAACCGGCCGCGCCAGTCATCGGGCATCATGCGCGCGATGAGGTCGATCCAGGCCGGCATCGTCGCTCCGCCCGCGATGGTCGTCACCGCGATCATGGCGAAGAAGAGCCAGAGCAGCGCGGTCGGCCGGGTCGTCGCCAGCAGCGGCGTCGCGATTGCCAGCGCCAGGTAGGGTAGGCGCTCGAACACGGTGACGCCGAGGACGAACGGCTGCTTTCGCGCCAGCCGCTCGGTCAGCCCGGCGACGAAGATCGGCGGCAGATAGAGCGTGGAGCGCACCGCCGGAATCGCGCCAATCGCCAGGTTCGATGTGGAGAGGTGTTGCACGAAGAGCGGCAGCACGCCGTACACCGAAGCAAAACTCAACGCCAGCGAAAAGAAGCTGACGTCGAGTCCCATCACGGTGAAGTTACGCCGGCTGGCGCGCGGCGGCAGCCACTGGCTCACAGCGACTCCGTAGTCGAGCAGACGGGCAGACGGGCAGTCGGGCAGTAGGTTCGCCTCAGCACCGTGCCTGCTTGTGAGCGCAGTGCTGGTCAGGTCTCACTGCCCGACTGCCCGACTGCCCGACTCATCACTCGTTCCCAAACTCCTGGGCCAGATCAATAACGCGGCCTTGCTCGGCGGAGCGGAAGATCGCTTCGGTCATCTCCATGTACTTCAGTCCATCGTGGAAGGAGGGTGAACCGGAGCGGCCTTCGCGAATCGCCTGAATGAAATCGGCTTCGGCGGCCCAGGGGCGCGCTTCATCGTCGGGGATGGGGATCTCGCGCAGTTCGCGGTCCGCGCCGGTCGCGCCGTAGAGGTGGCCGAGATCCACCGCGCTGGCGACTTCATAGCGCAGTGTACCATCCGTGCCGTAAATCTCGATGAAGTTCGTGCCGGCGTTCCGGGCGACGCCGCTCCAGAGGTAGGTCGCCAGCGCCCCGTTCTCCAGCGTGGCGATCGCCGAGAGCGCGTCCGGCCGGTCCACCTTGCCCCGGCCACCGCCTTCGGTCGTGCGCTCAGGGTAAACCGTCTGGGTCTGCGCGACGACGGTCTTCGCGTAGCCAAGCCAGCGCTGGGTCACTTCGATCATCATCCCCACATCGAGCGTGTTGATGCCGGAGATGCGGCCGATCTGCCGCCAGTGGAGCGGCGCGTTTGGATCGAGATAGGGCGCGCCATACGCGCGGACAACGACGTTGAGCGGCTTGCCGACAAATCCTTCACGCAGCAGTCGTTGCACTACGCGGTCGCCGTACATGTAATGTGGTGGCGGGCAGAGCATTGACGTGCGGTCCGTGGCCTGCGCGCAGGCGTACATCTGGCGCGCGTCGGCATAGTCCATCGCCATGCGCGCCTGGCAGAAGACATGCTTGCCGGCGGCGAGCGCCGCGCATGAAATCTCGCGGTGCTGGTAGGGCGGTGTGCCGACGACGACGGCGTCAATACCGTCCCACTGCACCAGTTCGTGCCAGTCGTTGAACTGGCGTGGAATAGCGTATTCCTGCGCCGCGCTGGCCGTAGATTCCGGCGTCGAGTTGCAGACCGCTGCCAGTTCGACGCCCGCGACTTTCCGCAGCCCTGGCACATGCCGCTGGCGCACGATGCCGCCCGCGCCGACAATCCCGATGCGAATTGTCTTGTCAGCCATACCTTCCCCCTTTCAGCCAGCAACGCCGTTACGCGCGCCCCTTGTACCGTGTCGCGCGCCAGTCCGCAAGTCCCGGTCGGGAACGACGACTATTTACCGCAGAGCACGCAGAGATCGCTGAGAGGGAACGGCGAACCTTTCATCGCCATCTCTCCGTCCCTCTCTGTTCTCTGTGGTTAAAGTGTTCCCGCTCGGCGTGCTCGGCGTGCTCTGCGGTAAAATCCGGTCCATGTTACTGGATGCTACGGGCGAAGGGAGCGATGGACGAGACGAAGGTAATGGCTGGCGCGGCTGTGGATTTGCATATGCATACGCGCGTGTCGGATGGGCGCTGGACACCGGAGACGCTGGTCGCGCGTGTGGCCGAACTCGGCATCGGTGTGATGGCGATTGCCGATCACGACGCGCTCGATTCAGTCGTGCCAGGGCGGGCGCTGGCGGCGGCGCGCGGCATCACGCTGGTGTCGGGAGTCGAGGTCACGACGCGCTGGGACGGCCGGCAGTGGCATCTGCTGGTCTACGGCGCCGATCCGGAACACGGCCAGTTGCATGACCTGGTGGCCCGGCAGCGCCAGCGCCACATTGACCGGGCGAACGAAGCGATCGCGCGGGCGCGGCAGCGCGGCTACGAACTGCCGGCGCTTGATGAAATCATCGGTGGGCGACCACCACTGCCAATCTACGTGATGAACGCGGTCATTCGCGCCGGCTATGCCACCAGTCATCTCACGGCGAACCAGTTCGTCGCCAATACGCTCGGCGTGCCGTTCTATATTGACGTGCCGATTCAAGAGGCCGTTGCGGCGGCGCACGCTTCTCACGCGCTGGCGATCGTCGCGCATCCCGGCCGGCGCGAAGACCCCGACCCGATGACCGCCGAGCGCCTGCCCCGTCTGCTGGCCGAGACACCAATTGACGGTCTCGAAGCCTACTATCCCACCCATACGCCCGAACAGGTCGCCGCGTACGCCGCGCTGGCCGAGCGTTATGACCTGCTCTGCTCGTGCGGCTCCGACTCGCATGGCCCAGACTGGCCGCGCGACCCGATCGCCTACCCGGTGGATCGCGCCGCGCCACTCCTCGCGCGCCTGGGCGTGACCACCAGCGTGCGGTGATGGCGTTCATCGTCCGCCCGGTGACTGCTGCCGACCGTGACTGGATAACACAACTGCTGCGCGAACGCTGGGGCGCGACGCTCGTCGTCTCGCGCGGCCAGGTCCACGACGCGGCGGCGCTGCCTGGCGTTGTCGCCGCAACCCAGCGGGACTGGCTGGCCTGGCGACCTACCGGATCGCTGGCGATGAATGTGAACTGGCCACGCTCGACAGCCTAGCGCCGGGCCAGGGAATCGGCACGGGGCTGATCGCGGTGGTGCGCGCGGCGGCGGTTGCCGCCGGCTGCCGCCGCCTCTGGCTGATCACGACCAACGATAACCTACCCGCGCTGCGCTTCTATCAGCGGCGTGGCTTCGTTCTCGCCGCGCTCCACCGCGACGCCATTGCCGCCTCCCGCCGGCTGAAGCCACAAATTCCCCTGCTGGGCCTCGACAACATCCCGATTCGCGATGAGCTGGAGTTGGAAATGGCGCTCTAACGGGTCGCAGGTCTGAAGGCCAGACGAGGTCAAAGGTCGAAGGTCGAAGGTCGCTCGCCAGAAGGCAGTGGCTTCCTCCGAACCAGCGTTCGCAAACTGCTCGCGACGTTGGCTGGAGAGACTTGCGACCTTCGACCTTCAGACCTTCGACCCATCTTCGCCATCCCCATCGTCGGGAAAGTCCTGGTTGAAGGCGGGGCGATGGCGGCCAAAGTAGAGCGCGGTTGCAACGAGTATTGCGGTCAGGAGGGCGCCGAAGATGACGGCGATACTGCCGAAGCGGTCGCGGCCGGTCGCTTGCAGCGGCGCGTCGGGCGCAGGGCCAGGCACGAAGGCTTCGACCGTGTCCAGGTCGTACTGCGGGTCTTCGTAGCAGCCGCCAATGGCGTAAAGATTCTCGCCAACCGCGACGACGCCTTCCCCGTGCCGTGTGGTCGGCATGGGGTCGGAGCCAAGCCACTTGTCTACTGCCGGGTCGTAAATCTGTTGCACCTGGTGAAGCAGGGTGTAGATACGGCCATCGAACACCGTCGCGCCGAAGTTCGACATCGGTACTTTCATCGGCGTGCCGGCGACCCAGGCGTTCGTCGCCGGGTCGTAGACCTCGACGGCGGTGCTCGGGCCATCGTTGACCCAGCCGCCGAGCGCGTAAATCTTGTCGTTCAGCACGACGGCGGCGAGGTTGTAACGCGGCGTCGGCAGCGGCGCGGCGGCGCTCCAGCTATTGGCGGCCGGGTCGTAGACCTCGACGGAACCGGTCGCCGCCCCGTTGCTATAGCCGCCGACCGCGTACAGTTTGCCGTTCAACGCCACGAGTCCATTGCCGAAGCGCGGCGTCGGCAGTGGCGCAAGCTGTCGGAACTGGCTCGTAGTGGTGTCGAACGCTTCGACCAGGTTGATGCCCGACTTCTCGCTGGTCGCGCCGCCCGCCAGATAGATCGTGTCGCCGATAGCCGCCGCGCGGAACGAACTCCGCCCCACCGCCAGCGCCGGGCCGCTGCTCCAGTGGTTCGTCGCCGGATCGTAGACCTCGGTTGAATCGAGTTTATTGCCCCGGTCGCCGGTCATGCCGCCAAAGACGTAGACCTTGCCGCCGACCGTCGCGATGCCAAAATCGTCGCGCGCGGTTGCCAGGCTCGCCTCGGTGGTCCAGTGATAGTCCGGTAGGGTGCCTGGCTTCTCTTTGGGCCGGGGCAGATTCGGCAGCCCGCGCATTGCCCAGCCAATCGCCATGAGGGCGAGCGGGATGAAGAGGATCATTGCCAGTCCGATCTGGCTATTACGGCTGATCCGGCGGCGCGGCGGCCTGGATGGAGAAACCTGTACCGGGGTCTGGGTCGGGCGCTGGCTCATGCGGCATCCATACACGACACATCAAACGAAAACAGCGCGGGCGGCTGTGCCTGCCGTGCCCACCGCGCGAAAACACACGTACAAAAAGTATACGCAGCGTCGGGGAATACCAACAAGGAGTGGCCCCCCAGCATTGGGGCGCTGGGAGGGCCAACACCGCGTCAGTCGTTCAGCCGTGGGTCGAGCGCGTCGCGCAGGCCGTTGCCCATCAGGTTGACGGCCAGCACGGTGATGTAGATACACAGGCCCGGCAGCACGACAAGGTAGGGCGCGCGGGAGAAGTACTCCTGCGAGTCGGTCAGCATATTGCCCCAGCTGGGTGTCGGAATCTGCACGCCGAAGCCGAGGTACGAGAGCGCCGCCTCCGTCAGAATCAGCCCTGGCACGACCAGTGTGCCCCAGACGATGATGATCGGGATGACGTTGGGCAGGATATGCCGGAAGATAATCCGGGTGTCCTTCGCCCCGAGCACGCGCGCGGCGTCAACATAGTCGCGGCCCTTGATGGACAGAAACTCGCCGCGAATCAGCCGGCTGATCGTCGTCCACGACAGCACCGCGATGACGAACGGCAGCACCAGCCAGCCGTGATTCCGGTAGAAAGCGGAGTTCGACACGATCTTATTGTTGTTGATCATCGAGGAGATCAGAATCAGCACGAAGAGGCCCGGTAGGGAGATGAAAACGTCAACAATCCGCATCAGCACGCTGTCTACCCAGCCGCCGTAGTAGCCGGCGAAAGAGCCGACGAGCAGGCCCACGGTTAGCGCCAGCGCCAGCGTGATGAACGAAACCGCCAGCGAAATGCGGCCGCCGTACGAGAGCCGTGTCAACACATCGCGGCCAAGTTCATCAGAGCCGAGGATGTACTTGTAGGTGACAGTCTGTCCGCTATTCGGGCCGCCGATCTGAATGGTCGAGGCAGTTTCGCCCGGATGCTTGAACGTATTGCCGAGTACCTGATTTTCGTAGGTTTGATGGGAGACATACTTCGAAATGAGCGGACCGCTGAGCGAGAAGAGCACCATCAGGACGAAGACCACGAGCGAGGCCATCGCCAGCGGATTGCGCCGAAAACGGCGCCAGCCGCGCGCCAGGTAGCCAGGCGCTTTGCGCCGCGCGGCGTGCTCCAACCGGCCACCCACGGCCGTCCCTTGCTCCGCAACGTCCGCCGCGCCGACTGGCAGCGCCTTTGTCTGTTCGTCACTCCTGCTGGCCATGGCGACCTCCCAAGTCGGTACGCGCTCGAACTCTTATCGCGCTTACCCTTGCTTGATGCGCGGATCGAGGAGGCTGTAGCCAATATCCGCGAGTAAATTCCCCACGACGACCAGCGCCGAACTCATCATCACTGTGCCCATGATCACGGTGTAGTTGCGCGCGACCGTCGCATCGTAGGCCAGCCGGCCGATGCCCGGCCAGGAGAAGATCGTCTCCACGATCAGCGCGCCGCTGAAGAAGCTGGGAATGGACAACCCGAAGAGCGTGACCAGGGGGAGGAAGGCGTTACGAAACGCGTGCCGGAAGATCACCGTCCGCTCCCGCAACCCTTTGGCGTGCGCGGTGCGGATGTAATCCTGCCGGATGACTTCGAGCATCTGCCCGCGAATATAGCGGGTCCACCCTGCCAGCTCGACGATAGCGAGCGAGAACGCGGGTAAGATCAGATGGTGGAGCTGGTCGAGCACGCTGCCATTGCCAAAGCTCGCCGTGCCGCCCGAGGGGAACCAACCGAGTCGCACCGAGAAAAAGAGTATCAGCAACAGGCCGAACCAGAAGTTGGGGATCGAGACGCCGGCGACGGAGAGCACCGTACCGATATTATCGAACCAGCTATTCCGCCGCACTGCCGAATAGACGCCGACGGGTATCGAAAAGACCAGCGCGATGAAAAACGCCGCGATGGTGAGTTTGAGCGTGTTCGGCAGGCGCGCGGCGATATCCTTCGAGACGGGCTGATAGGTGACCATATTCAGACCGAGGTCGCCGCGCGCGACGTGCGAGATCCAGACAAAGTAGCGCTTGTAGAGCGGTTGGTCGAGGCCCAGCGCGTGCTTGATCCGCGCGATATCTTCCGGGCGCACCGACGGATTGAAGGCCATGTCGGAGACCGGGCTGCCCGGCACGGCATTCACCAGAATGAAGACAAGGATCGAAATCCCGATCAGCAGCGGGATGATCTGGAGTACCCGGCGGACGATGTAGCTGCCCATAGACGTGCCCTCGTTGCTGATGCGGCCAGGCGAGTAGTTGGGAAACGATGCGCTGTGCGAACGCTTCGCTGCCGTGATGTAGTCAGGATAGCGATCTGAACGGCGGCGCGCTCTCTCCGCGTACGCTCGTCAGCCTCCCCTTCCACACACTATACGGCAGGCGGCAGCAAAAATCCATGCATAATGGCGGGGGCAGCGCCAGACCGCCCCCGCCATGTGCAGCACGACTGCTTACTTACCGTCTTCGACCCACCAGGTGTAGGCGTTCCAACGGATGTTGATTGCGTTCGGCTTCAGGTTGTGGACGCGCTTGGTGACCGCAGCCAGGCCCTTGGGGAAGTCCAGGATGAAGTTCGGCAGGTCTTCGAGCAGAATATTCTGCATCTGAATGTAAATCTGCTTCCGCTTCTCCTGATCCAGCTCGGCCAGCCCCTGCGCGCAGAGCTTGTCTACGTCGGGATTGGAGTACTTCCCGGTGTTGAACCCACCGTCGTAGCCACTGGTTGTCCACATGGCGCTCTGGTCAGGGTCAACGTCCCAGGAGAATCCGAGCAGCATGATCTCGTAGTCGTGGGCCTCGGTCAGCCGGCTGACGAAGGCGTTCCACTCCTCCGTCTTCGGCGTCGCGTCCACGCCAATCTGCTTCCACTGCTGCTGGATGACGGTGATGTACTGCATCCGGACGTTGTTGCCCGCGTTCGTCCAGAGCGTGAACTGGAGTTTCTTGCCGTCCTTGGCGCGGATACCGTCCGAACCCTTCACCCAGCCGGCGCCGTCGAGCAGTTGCTCGGCCTTCTTGGTGTCGTAGGTGTACTTGGTCTTCATCTGGTCCGGCGCGTAGGCGAAGGAGAGGACCGGCTCGGTGCCCTGCGCCACCGTAGCCAACCCGAAGTCAATCGCCTTGACCATCGCGTCGCGGTCGATCGCGTAGGCGAGCGCCTGGCGGACCGCTTTATCCTGGAAGAGCGTGGTCTTCGCGGGGTCCAGCTGATAGGTGTAGTAGGTGAAGGTGTAGGTGTCGTACTGCGCGATGGTCAGGTTTTGCTGCTTGCTCATCTCGTCGAAGAGCGCCGGCGTGATTCCGCCGTAATCGCCCTCGCCGGTCTTCAGTTGCGCCGCGACGACATTCGCGTCCTTCACCACCTTGAAGACGTACTGGTCAATCGCCGGCTCGCCCCGGAAGTAGTTCGGGTTCTTGACCACGGTGGTATGGTCGTCCTTGACCCATTCCTTGAACATGAAGGGACCGGTGCCGATGGTGACCTTCGGGTCGCCGAGGCTGAAGGGGTGCTGCTTGAGCTGGTCGGGCGCCACCTGGCCCAGGATATGCTCTGGGCAAATGCCGTACATATTGCTGGTCAGGAAGGGCGCGACGATGTCCTTCAGCTTGAAGACGACCGTGGAGTCATCCGGCGCGGTGATGGAATCAACCCGATCGGTGAGGTCGGAGGTGCGCGGCGAGCCGGATTCCTTCTTCATCATCGTCGTGTAGGTATACACGACATCCTTGCTGGTGAAAGGCTGACCATCGTGCCACTTGACGTCCTTGCGGAGCTTGAAGGTGTAGGTCTTACCGTCCGACGAGATGCCGCCGTTCTGCTGGGTCGGCACTTCGGTCGCCAGGTCAGGGAAGGGCAGGCCGTTGTCCGGGTTGACGTCAACCAGCACACTGAAGATGACGGCGGTGCGATAGCCGGACGCGGTGTCGCTGACCAGCATCGGGTTGACCGTCTTGGCGTCGGCGAAGTCCACCTGGGTAACGTGGCCGCCCTTCTTGGCGGGCGGTTCGATCGTCGAATACTTGCCACCGCTCGGGTAGGGATAGTTCGCGGCGCCGCCGGGCGTGGCCGCCGGACTGGCCGCGCGTGACGGAGTTGCGGCGGAAGAGGTCGCGCTGCTGGTCGTGCTGCTTGCGGTGCTCGCGCCGCCAGCCGCCGAGGAGGCTGCCGACGTGGTCGCGGCTTTGGTTGTGCTGGCTGCCGAGCTCGTCGTCGCGGCGGCAGACGTCGTCGCGGCGGCGCTGCTGCTAGTGCTGGAGCTCGTCGTCCCCGCCGTCGCGGTTGGTGTCCCACCGCAGGCGGCCAGAATACCGGCGATCGTCGCGACACTGGCGCCCGCCCCGGCCAGGCGGAGGAAGTCACGTCGTTTCAGTCCGGCTCGTTCCCACTGCTCGCTGAGGTGTTGCAGATCTTTCTGCTGATCCATCTGGATGCGTCCTCCTCCTCAGAAATGACGTAGCGACCAACGTACGATTGGCTTCCCTCTTATTCGGCGCTCACGTCATACATACGTACCCGCACGCAGCGCTAGATCTCATCGCGCCGTCGTTCGCTCTGTCCCCTCTCGCAGCGAAACGCCGGCCAAATCGTTGCGCGCGGTGCTTCGGGTCCCCCACCTCGGCGGTGCTCCCCAACATCGCCCTGCCGGTGTGCGTCCCGTCTCTTCCCTACGCTCAACCTCCCCATTGCTGGTAGCAGCAGCCCGCCACCAACCCTGGCGTAGATCCTCCGCCGCCCAGCTGAACGAAGCCCGCGACCGGGCCGGTAAGCACACTGTGCCGTCACTGGCCCTGCGCTGGCCGCGGCAGGCGCTAGGATCGATCTCGCAAGATGTGTTCCGTGCTCCGCCCGGCGCCGTTTGCCGCCGGCCGCACTTTCCGCTACTCTACACGCGCGGCCGAAAGCTTGTCAAACAAAGTGACGGCAGTTCGCAAGAATCGTCACAGGGTCGCGCCGCCGAACGCTGGCGGTCGCCCTACCCCGGCATAACATAGAGCACGCCGACCACGAGCGTGCTGAGGCCGAGCAGAAAGAGCGCACCCGCCCAGGGCCGCGCCCGCGCTACCCAGGTCGCAACCAGGCCGATGACCAGCAGCACGCCGATCACGTCCAGTGGCAGTGGCAGCCCGCGCGCCAGCGCGCCAATGCCGGCCGCGATCGCTCCTAGCAGCGCCTCCAGCAGCGGCAGCAGGCTGACAGGCGTGATAACGCCCTGCGTGAGTGACTGCCGGAACCGCTCTCTCATCTATAAGTGCCGCCCTTCGCTATCCAGACAACAGGCTCACCATGCGCCAGGGCTGGGGGCGCAAGGAGAGTATGCGAACTGGCGTTGACCACTGTCAACCTGCTTGCGCCGCTACTGGGCGCGTGCTATACTCCGGTTGCCGTGCGCGGGCGGTTAGCTCAGTTGGTTAGAGCGCCACGTTGACATCGTGGAGGTCACTGGTTCGAATCCAGTATCGCCCACCA
>DASUBC010000281.1:0-13448 GCA_035763465.1 Thermomicrobiales bacterium | reverse complement strand
TCGACGGTGTGAGGACTCAGGGAGAGCGCACTGGCAATCTCGCGATTGCTCTGCCCCGCCGCAAGGAGGCGCAGGATTTCGACCTCGCGCGCCGTCAGACCGGCGGGGTAGCGCGGGCGCGGCGCGCGGAGCAGGGCCAGGCGCACCGCCAGTTTGTCGGCGCGGGCGAGGGTCGATTGCGCCGCCAGCGGCGTACAGATAGCCCGAACTTCATCCAGCAGGACACGCGCCGTATCTGGCTGGCCTTCGGCCGCGCGCAACTCGGCCAGGCCGAGCAATGTGAGCGCCCGTTCATACGGCGCGGCGCACGCCTCGGCCAGCGCCAGGGCGGCGTCGAGGTGGGGTTGCGCGTCGGCGTACTGACCGGCGGCGGTGGCGAGTTCGCCCAGCAGGCGGTGAGCGGCCAGCAGGGCGAGCGGCTGGCGCGGCTCCGTGGCCTGAGCCAGCGCCGCTTCGGCATGCTCGCGCGCCAGGGCGAGGTTCCCCGTCACGCGGTGGTAGGCCGCCCAGCCCAACTGTCCCTCAGCCTGCCCCAGCACCGCGCCGGTCCAGGCCAGCCAGCGGTCGTAGGCGGTCAGCCACTCGTGCGCGGCGGGCAGGTCGCCCGCGTCGAGCGCCAGGATGGCGGCGAGGTGGCACAGACTCAGCGCCGTCAGGTAGAAGTTGCGCCCCGGCGCGGTGGCCGGGCCGTCCGGCAATTCCTGTTCGATGGCCGCCAGCGCCTCGGCCCGGTTGCCTTGCGCCACCGCGACCGCGCCGGCCAGTGGGTTGCAGTGGTGGGTCAGCGGCGGATTCTCCTCGCGCGCTTGCTGGGCCAGCGCGCGGGCCTCGTCCCAGCGCCCCTCGATAAATGCGGTCGGGAACTGGGCCAGGCGCGGGGCCAGCCCCGGCATCAAGACATCGCTCGCCCGGATCATCGCCTCTTCGCACTCCACACTCACTGCCTGGCGCATGGTGAGGTCATCGGCGTAATAGCGCATGACCACCCAGTTCAGTTCGCTGAAGGCATTAAATCCGACCTGAAAGTAATCCTCGCGGGCGCGGTTGGCGGCGCGTGAGCGGGCGAGGGCGTGGCGAGCCGCCAGGGGTCGCCCCTGGGCCAGGTGTATATACCCCTCGGCGCTGTGGTAGGAGGGTGAGAGCGGACCAGGATCGGCCGCGACGCGCGCCAGCAGGTCAGCGACCTCGGCGCAGCGTCCCGTGTAGGCGAGCCAGTTCGCGTGCTGACCCCGCAGCTGGGACAGTGGCGGTGGGTCGTTCCAGGCCATCCGCAGCCGGTCGGGGATCTCGTGCACGGGCGCACCTTCCAGGTTCGCGATGCCGGCCGCCATCGAAGCCAGACCGCGCACGAAATCCCCGCCCATACATTCGGTGAGGCCGCGCAGTTGCTCGATATACCCCAGGAGCAGGTCATCATCAGCCGCGAGGCGCGCGGCGTCGGCGAGCGCGGCGGCGCTGCGCTGTGGTTGCGCGAAGACCCGCAGCCGCGCGAGCGCGTAGAGCAGCCAGGCGCGCTCGCTGGCCGGCGCACCGACCTGTTCGAGCCAGGGGAGCGCCGCCGCGAAGCGGTCCGCCGCCGTCAGCCAGGCGTAGACGCGCAGCGCCCGCCCACCCGCGCGCAGCAGCCAGTCACCGGCCCGCGTGTCGCCCGCCTGCTGGAGATGATACGCGACCGCGTCGGGGTCGGGGTCGGGCAGCGCCAGCAGCGCCGCCGCCGCGCGCTGGTGCCAGGTCCGGCGGCGCGGCAGCGGGATGCCGGCGTAGAGCGCCTCGCGGACCAGCGCGTGAACGAAGCGCACCGCCGGTCCCTCGCGCGCGTCGTGCAGCAGGTGGGCGGCGGCGGCCTGCTCGACCGGCGCGGCCAGCGCGGCCTCGTCGCAGCCAGCCACCGCCGCCCACAGCGGGAGCGACGCCTCCTGTCCCAGCACCGCCGCGACCGCCAGTGCCTCGCGCGTGTCCGCGCCGAGCCGGTCCACCCGCGCGTCAATGACCTGCCGTAAGAGCGTCGGCACGCCCGCCCCGGCCAGGTCGCCGAGCGCCCACCCCGCCGCGCCGTCCGGGCACAGCGTCCGCGCTTCCGCCAGCGCCCGCAACAGTTCGCCCGCGAAAAAGGGGTTGCCCTCGGCGTGCGTGGCGAGATAGGCGACCAGCCGGGTCTCGGCAGCGGGCGGCAGGGCGTAGCGGTCGCGGACGAACGCGCGCAGGCCCGCCGCGTCCAGCGGGCGTAAATCGAGCCGCTCGGCGCGGGCCTCGCGCACCAGCACGGGCAGGAGCCGGGCGAGCGGGTGCTGGCGGTCCAGCTCGTCCGCGCGGTAGGTAGCGAGGACAAGGAGCGGGGACGCCGTGAGGTCGCGGGCGAGGACGCGCAGCAGGTCGAGCGAGGCGGGGTCGGCCCAGTGCAGGTCGTCGAGCACCAGCACGAGCGGCTGCTGCGCCGCCAGTGCGGTCAGGTACGCCTGCACCCGCGCGACAATAAGTCCCCCGCTCGCCGGCTGGTCGCTCTCCTGGTCGGGTGGCCGCACCGCCGCCGGTAGGTCTGGCAACCCGGCGGCTGGCGCGTGGGCAAAGAGTTCCTGCCAGGGACCATAGGGCGGGGTCTCGCTCAGGTCGTAGCAGCGCCCCACCAGCACCCGCGCACCCTGCGCCACCGCCGCCGCCCCCAGCCACTCCGCCAGTGCCGTCTTACCGATACCCGCCTCGCCACCGATGAGGATGAGGCCACCCTGCCCCGCCAGCGCGCGGGCCAGCGCCGCGTGCAGCGCGGCCAGCTCGCGGTCCCGGCCCACCAACCGGCCGGTAGTGGGAAAAGGCGGCGGCGTGGACATGACGCCCTCGCTTGGCGGGCAACACGACACGACTGGCAATAGCGATATACCGGCAGTATAGCACCCGCAGACGGCCCTCACCCCCTGCCCCCCTCTCCCGCCCTGCGGGCGAGGGGGAACAATGACCAGGTTGTCGGCTGCTCCCCTCTCTCGCGCACGGGAGAGGGGGCGGGGGTGAGGGCTGTCGCGGGGCAGGGGGTGAGGGCAGGCCCGCTTGACAGCCCCCCACCCACGCCCTACAGTGCGGGGTACGGCCCTGAGACGCGGTACCGTCGTGCCATCCGGTTGAAGAGGATTCCCCAGACAAGCAAGCGCGCCACGCGCGCCAGCAGGCGGGCCTGGCCGCCGCATTCGCGGGAGGAAAGGACGATGACCGAGCACGCACAGCACCACGCGGAACATCAGCACGAGGAGCATCAGGGCGCGCAGGTAGGCTACGAATCGCCACGCGACGCAATCGCCGCGCCGCCGGAGGAATTTCTCTACGTCGCGGGGCTGCACACCGGCACCGGCGTGGACGAACCGGATTTCCTGGCGGTGGTGGACGTCAATGCCCAATCGGACACGTATGGGCAGATGACGCACCGCACGCCAATGCCGAATACCGGCGACGAACTGCACCACTACGGCTGGCAGGTGTGCAGCAGCGCCTGCCACACCAACCTGAAACGCGAGCACCTGGTCGTGCCAGGTTTCCGCAGCAGCAATTTGCATATCGTGGACGTCGGGACCGACCCGCGCACCCCCACCATTGTCAAGGTCGTCGAAGGCGCGGAAGTGACGCGCAAGACCGGCCTGACCGCGCCGCACACCGTCCACTGTATGCCGGGCGAGATTGTCGTCGTCAGTATGCTCGGCGACAAGGATGGCAACGCGCCGGGCGGCTTCGCCGTGCTTGACGCGAAAGATTTCGCCGTGCTCGGCCGCTGGGAGGCGGACGGCGGCCCGCAGTTCATGTACGACTTCTGGTATCAGCCGCGCCAGAACGCCATGATTTCCAGCGAATGGGCCGCGCCGAACACCTTCAAGGACGGCTTCAACCTGGAGGACGTGACCGCCGGCAAGTACGGCCACAGCGTCCACTTCTGGGACCTGGGCGAGAAGCGCGTCACCCAGACGATTGACCTGGGCGAGGGCGGGCTGATTCCGCTGGAAGTGCGCTGGCTGCACAACCCGGAGGCGACGACCGGCTTCGTCGGCGCGGCGCTCTCCAGCGCGATGTTCCAGTGGTATCGCGACGGCGACCAGTGGGCCGTCCGCAAGGTCATCCAGGTCGAGCCGCAAGAAGTCGCCGGCTGGCCCTTCCCGGTGCCGGGCCTGATTACCGACCTCGTCGTCTCGATGGACGACCGCTTCCTCTACTTCTCGAACTGGCTGCACGGCGACCTGCGCCAGTACGACATCTCCGACCCGGCCAACCCGAAACTGACCGGCCAGGTCTGGCTCGGCGGCGTCATCGGCCCGCACCACCTGGGCGACCGCAAACTCGACGGCGGGCCGCAAATGCTGCAACTCAGCATGGACGGCCGGCGACTCTACGTCACCAACTCGCTCTACTCGACCTGGGATAACCAGTTCTACCCGAACTTGCAGTCGTGGCTGCTGAAGATTGACTGCGCCCCCAACGGCGGCATGACCGTGGATCCGAACTTCTACGTGGACTTCGGCCCGGCGCGCGGCCACGAAATCCACCTGCCCGGTGGCGACTGCACCACGGAGATTTTCCAGTAGCGCGGCAGCCCCTCCAGCCTCCCAATGCTGGGGGGGCACGCTGGTTCGGCGCAGCGGTTTACGGATAAGCCCCGGCGCTGGGACAAGCTGCTCCCCCAGCATTGGGGGGCTGGGGGGGCCATTGACGCGGTCGCGGTGCTGCTGAGGTGGCCCTGGGGCTAAAGCCCCGGGCTGGGGGCTCCGCCACGAAGCCCGCCGCCGCGGGCTGTCCTTACCACAGCGTTGGTGGCTGCCCCAACCTCCTGCCACTCCAGGCCGGCGGAGGCCGGCCTTTGTGGCGTAGCCCCCAGCCCGGGGCTTTAGCCCCAGGGCGCGCTCACCGCCACCACCTCATCACATGGTCGCCGCGCCCGCGCCAAACCCCTACCCCCTATCTTCGTATCGCCCATTGTTGCGCCAAAAGTGTGTATGCGGTACAATCGCCGCTTGTGCGTGTGTGAACTCGTGGTCTGGTAGGAGTGGCGCGCGGGCGGGATGGAGCGCGATGAGCAGGCTGGTGGCTGGGCGGCGTGCGTGGGCCGCGCTCGGCGCGCTGCTGATCGTGGCGCTGCTCGGCGCGTGCGGCGGCCAGGCGCCCACCGCGACCCCCTACCCGTCGCCCAGCGCGACGGTGGCGGCAAGTCCGACTCGTGGGACACCCGTCACCGTGACCGCCGCGCGCGTGGCGACGACGGCGCGGCCCACCCAGCCGGCGGCGCCCGGCACGCCGCGCGCGACGGTTGCGCCCGCGCCCGCCACGCCAACCGCGACGCCCGCCGCACCCACGGCGACGCCGCTGGTCATTCCACCTGCCGCCGCGCCGGCGGGTTGGCCGGTCTATACGGGCCAGGCGCTGCCCTTCACCATGGCCTACCCGCCGGGCTGGCTGGCCGACGAGACGCAATTGAGCAATGGGCTGGTCTATTTCTACGCGCCGGGCGCGGACCGCACGACGTTCGTCGTCGTCGCCTCGACGCGCCGTCCCGAAGCGACCACCAGCCTCGACGTGCTGCGCGACCAGTGGTTCCAGGCGCGCACGCAGGTGTGCCTGGCCACGGGGATTGTCGAGACACGTCGCGAAGTCTTCGCGGACACGACCTTCGCGACGGTCGGCGCGACCTGCGACCGGCCCACGCTGCTGGCCTACATCGTCGCGGCGGTCGGCGTCCATGACGGGGTGCCGTGGGTGGTGGAATTGAACGCGCCCTACGACGACTATCCGGACGACCTGGCGCGCTATTTCACGCCGATGCTGGCGACACTGCGAGTCGGGCAGTCGGGCAGTCGGGCAGTCGGGCAGTGAGTTTGGGTCAGCATGGTGCTTATCTGCTGGCATGGTGCTATTCTGAACGCACTGCCCGACTCGGATGAAACGTCGCGCCCCGTTAGGTCGTACTATCGGATGCGCGGTGGATAGTCGCAGGTCTGCCTCTCTTGGGTCGCGGGTAGGCACGGCTTGACCGTGTGGCCGCGCGCCTGGGGACTTGCGGCGGGCGACCGGAATATGCTACGAAGCGCGCCAGCGTTCGCGCGAAGCGACGACCGAACGGTGAGCGCGCGGTTGGAATAAAGGAGTCAGGAGCATGTCGGCGCCGGAGGAGCGAACACTCGGCTCCTATCGCCTGCTGGAACGCATCGGCAAAGGCGGCATGGGCGAGGTCTATCGCGGCGAACACGTCAAACTGAAGCGCGAAGCGGCCGTGAAGATTCTGCCGGTCAATCTGGCCGGCGAAGAAGACTTTCTGAAACGCTTCGAGCGCGAGGCGGCCAGCGCGGCCAACCTGGATCACCCGAACATCCTGCCCGTATGGGAGTATGGCGAGCAGGGCGGCTCGCCCTATCTGGTGATGCCCTATATCAAGGGCGGCACGCTCAAGGAGCGGATGGCGCGCGGCCAGCTCTCCCAGCAAGAACTGGTCAGCTACCTCAGCCAGATGGCCGACGCGCTCGACTACGCGCATGAGCGCGGCATCATCCACCGAGACGTCAAGCCGGCGAACATGCTGGTGGACGACCGGGGCCGCCTCTTCCTGTCGGACTTCGGCATCGCCAAGGCGCTGGAAGGCGCCGAGGGGCTGACCCGCACCGGCGTCGGCGTCGGCACGCCGGAGTACATGGCCCCGGAGCAGGCGCAGGGCCGCGCCGATTCGCGCTCCGACCTCTACGCCCTCGGCGTCATCCTCTACCAGATGCTCGCCGGCCGGGTGCCGTTCAGCGGCAACAGCACGGTCGAAGTGCTGATGAAGCACATGCAAGACCCGCTGCCGATGATGCCGATTCGCAATCTCCAGCCCGCCGTGCCACAGGGCGTCGAGCGTGTGCTGATGAAGGCGCTGGCGAAGAACCCGAACGAACGCTACGACACCGGCAAGGCGATGGTCGAAGATTTCCGAGAGGCGCTGGCGAGCGCGCCCGGCGCGCAGACCGGCGCGGCGACGATTGTGTCGCCCCTAGCGGGCGGCCAGACGCCGCACCCCTTCGGCACGCCGCCCCCACCCGCCTACCCCACCGGCGAGCAGACCATCGCCGCCGGCCAGGGCGGCACGCCGCCGCCCTATGGCAGTTATGGCGCGACGCAGGGCGGGACGATGCCGTCCTACAGCGGCTACGGCGCGACCCAGACGCCGGGCGGCGCCCCGCCGCCACAGGGCTACGACGCGACGCAAGCGCCGGGCGGCACGCCCCCGCCACAGGGCTACGGCAACGTGCCGCCCGGTGGCACGCCGCCACCCTACGGTGGTGGCTCGCCGCCCTACGGCACGCCGATTCCGCCCGCCGGCGCAGCCACCGCGCCGCTGACCGCGACCCCACCGGCGAAGAAGTCGAGCCGCACCGGGCTACTGGCCGGTATCGGCGCGGCGGTCGTCGTGCTGCTGCTGCTCTGCGTCGGCGTCGGCGCGTTCGCGCTCTTCCGTTCGGGCGGCAACACCAAGGCGACCCAGACGGCGCAGGCGCAGTCCACCGCAACCAACCAGGCGGCCGCCGCGATGGCGACGCAGATGGCGACGACCCCGACGGCCGCGCCGACGCCGACCACCGCGCCGACGCCGACGACCGCCGCGACCGCGACGAGCGCCGCGACCGCGACCGTGGCGGCTGTGGTTAGCCCGACCACCGGCGTGAGCGCGACCGCCACGAAGCCCGCCGGCGCGACCGCGACCACCGGCACGGGCGCCACCGCGACGAAGCCCGCCGGCACGACGCCGACCACGGGCACGGCTGGTGGCGGCAAGCCGACCGGCGCGCCGCCCTCCGGCTGGAAGACCTACGCGGGCAACGCCAAGGTACCCTTCGCCATCTACTACCCGCCGGACTGGACGGTGGACGAGTCGCAGGCCAGTAGTGGCCGCATCTACTTCTTCCCGCCCGGCATTGACAAGCCCTACACCGACGCGATGTGGGTAATGATCGCGACGGACGGCAAGCCCGACCCGAACGCCAACGTTGACGTGCTGCGCGACCAGTACTACAACCAGGAGATCAAGTCGGACCACCCCGAGGCGTCCATTGACATCACGCGCAACAACTCGTTCTCCGGCATTACCTTCGCCTCGCTCGGCTCGGTCTACGTCGTCAGCAGCAAGAACTACTACGCCTACATTGGCCTGGGTCTCAAGCAGCAGGTGCCGTGGCGCTTCCGGCTCAACTCGCCCTACGACGACTACGACACCAACCTGACCGATTACTTCAACGATATGATCGGTTCGCTGAATATCTACGCGAATCCGTAACGCGCGGGTTGCAGGTTACAGGTTCGCAGGTTACAGGTTTCTTGGGACAGGCGCATACGCTTGCCGAAGAAACTTGCAACCTGCGAACCTGTAACCTGCAACCCCTCTCCCCGGAGGGGCCAGGAATGGGCCGCATCACCTTCCTCGGCACCGGCGACCCGCTGAACGAGGAGCGGGCGCAGACGAGCCTGGCCGTGGCCCTGGCGGGTGGGGAGACGCTGCTGCTCGATACCAGCAGCGGCACGATTCTGCTCCGGCAACTCGCCACCGCCGGCATCGCGCTGGCTGGTATCCGGCACATCTTCGTGACGCACCGCCATTTCGACCACGCAGGCGGGCTGGCCCCGCTGCTGGTGGCGCTGACGGCGCTGCCGGACGCCAGTGTGACGGTCTACGCCGAACCAGTCACGCTCCACGCCCTGCGCGACCTGCTGGCGCTGACCATCCCCGGCGTCGAGGACTGGCTGGGGAGTAGATTGCACTGGCGCAAGACGCCACCGGGCGCGACGGTGCAGGTGGGCGATGTCGCGCTGACGCCTTTCTCGGTCGAGCACGGCATCGAATGTACCGGCTGCGTCCTCGCGCAAGGTGGGCGCACAGCGGTCTTCACCGCCGACACCCGGCCCTGTCACGCCGTCGTCACGGCGGCCCGCGCCGCCGACCTGCTCATCCACGAAGCCTACAGCCTCGACGCCGCCGCGCCGGCCGCGCACGGTTTCGGCCACTCGACCGCTGCCGACGCCGGCCGCGCCGCCCACGCCGCCGGCGCACAGCGCCTGCTGCTCACGCACCTCCGCGCCCGCCGCTTCATGGACCCCGCCGCCCTCAGCGCCGAAGCCGCCGCGCAGTTCGGCGCGCCGGTCGAAGTAGCGCACGACCTGGCGGTGGCGCCGTTCTGAGGGTGGCCCCCCCTGGCCCCCAATGCTGGGGGGAGCACGCGTTCCCAGCACCGGAATTTGCAGATAAGCGCGGTGCCGAGGAGAGGTGGCCCCGGGGCTGAAGCCCCGGGCTGGGGCGGCGCAGGGTTGGTGGTAACTACCAACGTCAGAGCAGGTCCAGCCCGCGCAGGCGGGCTTCGTGGCGCGCGTGAGCGTGCTCCCAGCCCCGGGGCTTCAGCCCCAGGGCCACCATCCCGACGCCGGGGCTGTCTACCAGCCGCCCAGGTCATCGCAGCGTGCTCCCCCCAGCATTGGGGGGCTGGGGGCCGCCACCGCTAGTTGCCGCCCAGGATGCCCACGTCGCGGATGAAGTCGTCAATCGTGAAATTGACGTCGAAGGCGACGCGGACGTGCTGGTCCGGGTCAATCAGGTAGACGACCGCCGTGTGGTTGACGAGGTTGGGGCTGGCCGTGCTGACCCGCGCGGCGGGCGCGCCAGGCACCGCCGCCGCGTCGCTGCCGACGTAGTAGCCGCGCCAGACGGGCTGCAACTCGTCGAGGCTGCCGAGCAGGTAATGCCAGTTGGCGCCGTAGAGCTGGTGCGCGACGTCGTAGGCCCGAACGACGTCGGGGGTGTCGTTGGCCGGGTCAACCGTCACCGCGAGCAGCACGACGTTGTCGTTCTGTTCGGCGGAGAGGCGCTGCTGCGCGTAGGCGAGTTTGCCGGCGATGATGCCGCAGACATCGGGGCAGCGGGTATAGAGGAAGGTGAGGGCGACCACTTTGCCGCGCAGCGCGGAAAGCCGGATCAGGTCGCCGTTCTGGTCGCGCAGGGCGAAGTCGGGCGCGGGCGGGGCGGCCGGCAAGAGCGGCCCGGCCAGTTGTCCCGGCGCGTACGCCGGCGTGCTGGCGGCGTTCGCGGCGGCGCGGCTGGCTTGCTGGCGGCTGGTGATGAGGTGCAGCGCCAGCCCGGCGGCGACGGCAAGCACCAGCCCGGCGGCCAGGATGAGCAGTGGGCTGGCCGGCGGGCGCTGCTGTTTTCGGGTGTGCCGCTGCCGGCGTTGTGGCAGTGTCTGGACGCGCGCCATACCCGCTGTCTCCAGTGTGTCAGGCGCGGTGACGGGACAAACGTCCCGCCACCGCGCCGTGGGACTATCTGCTTATGGGCCGACGATAATGGTTCCGTGCATGAAGTCGTGAATCGTACACTGGTAGTTGTACGTGCCGGCCTGGGTCGCGCCGTTGGTGGAGATTGCCCACTGCTGGGTCGCATTCTGGAAGCCGTAGCCCGTCCCGAACAGCACCCCCGAATCCACGACCGCCGCCGGATTCGTCAGGGCCGTGCCGGCGGGTGACGTGCCCGGATCGAGGATTATCTCCGGCTGCGTGGCGCCTGGCTCGAAGCAGGGCGGGTCGTCAATGTCCACGAAGGAGGCGCCGCAGTCAAAGCCGAGGTCTTCCGGTAGGTTCGCGCCATCCGTGGGGAAGCCGACCGTGTGCGCCTCGTGCGGGTCGAGCCAGAGGTACTGCACCTTGTCGCCCTGCGTCAGGTGCAGCGGCGTGTTGGGCAGCATTTCGAGAATCGCGACGTGATTGTTCGCGGCGCTGAGGCCGACGTGAACCTGATAGGTGCGCGTGCCCGGCGCGCCGCCGGTGAACTGGACCACGTTAGCCGCGCTCTCGGCCGCGAGCGCCGCATCGCGGTCAGACGCGAACTGCCCCTGCGACCGGCCGTTAATCTGCTGCTGGGTCGTCGTCGGGGAGCTGCTGCCAACGACGGTCACTGTGCCGCGCATACCGGGATGAATGTAGCAGAAGTAGTCGTAGGTGCCCGGCCCGGCGTTGATCTGAATCCGCCAGTCTACCGCGCCCGGCACGCCGGTGGTGGGGTCAACACCGGCCAGCACGCCGGCCGACTCGACATCGGAGCCGCCGGTGAACGCGCAATCAGCCTGCTGGAGCGCTGGCACGCCACAGACTGGCGCGGGCGCGCCGAAGGCGACCGTGCCGCCGCTGATTGGGAAGAACGACGGCCCGACCTCGAACTTCGGCAGGCCGGTGCCCGGCGCGAGATGCGGGTCATCGCCATCGGGGACGGCGAGCGGGTAGGTCGAGCGCGCGACGTCCTCGCTCTTCGCCAGGGCGACGGCGTGGGCGGTGCCCGGCGCGGTCTGGAAGTCGAGGGTATCGCCCCGATGGACGGAGACGTTGCGGCTGAAGAAATCGGTGTACTCGATGAAGCGGTTCTTGTCGGGTTGCTGGTTGGCCGGGTCCGCGTGGTCAACCCCAATAATGAGGGTCTGCGGCCCGCCCTGTGCTGGCTTGGCGAGGGCTGACATCGGCAGGCCAAGCAGCACCATCAGCGTGATGGTCATACTGACGAGAAAGCGATACTGGCGCATGGCACAGGCCCTCCTCCACAGTACGGTGACGACGACGAGAGAAGGTTGGCTGGTGGCGCGGCTTCCCCGCTCGGACGAATGGACGCACGACAAGGACGCCTACCGTGGCCGCACGACGCCAAATGACGGGCTACAACGGGTAACATACGTCCACGATAGCACCGGCCGGCCGCGAATCTCTAGAGGAAAAATACCCAGTGATTCTGCGCGTCCGCGGCGCCTGCGGAGCAACAGGCCCGGCGGCGCCACGCTGAACGAGCGTAGCCGAATGCCCCACCTCCTTTCCGGTGCTCCGTCGCTGCCGCGCACGCCACTTGACCGCGCCTCCCAGTGTAGGGAAGGCGCAGCGCGGGCGCATCGTGAGAAGTACTTAATTCACCGGGGCACGGCCAGCGCGTGGCGCGTACGTAGAACTACAGGGGGGCGGGCAGGCAGCCGGCGTCGCGCAGTGTCCTGACGCGGCCCTGGCTTGCTGGCGGGAATGGACCTCACCAGGGTAGGGGCGAGTGGGTGGTGTTGAGCAGCGGCGGGCGGACCGTTACTCCGCGTCGGTCAGGCGCAGCGCCGCCGCCCGCGCCAGTTCGGCCAGGTCGCCGAGTTCCGCGACGAGCTGGGCGCGCAGCCCCGCGTCGCGCGGGGGACGCAGCTCGCGCAGGCGCTGGTGCAGGGCGCGTAGCGCAGTGAGGGTATTGCTCGCCGCCACATCGGCCAGCGCCCCGGCCACCACGCTCCCAAAGTTTGGTAACGCCGCCGCCTCTCCTGCCGCCTCCGTCGCCTCCCCATCCTTCGTACTTCGTACCTCGTCCTTCGTCCTTTCCCCGGCCAGCCCGAAGGCGCGCGTCGCCGTCGCCGCGTCCAGGCGGCCGGACTCGCGCGCCTCCACCGCCGCCAGGTGCAGCGCCTCGGCGCGGCTGAGGTCGCCGTTTTCGGCGCGCAGCGCGGTCGCGCGGCGGGTGACGGCGGCGATGGCGTCGGGGTCGGCGGGTGGCGGGGCGGGGAGCTGGCGCTTGGGGCGCGGCCGGCGGTCGGGCTTGGAGGCGTAGACCTCGCGTGGGCGGATGACTTCGCCCTGGCGGGCGCGCTCCAGCCAGGCGCGGCGGTCGTCGGCGGCGCGAATCGAGGCGATGGCCGCGCCGGCCGACTTCGTCAGCAGGCCCGTTTCGACCGCGTCTTCGACATCTTCGTGGCGCAGCAGGCGCAGCCGCTCGTCCACGTACCCCTGCGAGCGGTGGACGCGCTGCGCCACGCCGTTCGTGGTCAGCCCCTCGATGTTGGCGATTTCCTTCAGCGCCCGCGCCTCTTCCACCGGGTTGAGGTCTTCACGCTGGAGGTTCTCAATCAGTTGCAGGACGCGCCGCTCCGCCTCCGGGCTGTCGTTGATGATGACCGGCACGCGCGTGAGGCGGGCGCGCAGGCCCTCGTCGGTCGCCCCTGGCCCCGCCAGCGCCAGTTGAATCGCCGCGTAGCGCCGCCCGCCCGCGACGACGATGTAGCGCATGTCGCCATGCTGGTCGAGGCCCGCCTGGCGCACCACGATCGGCTGCAAGAGGCCGTGCGTGACGATGGAGGCGGCGAGTTCGGCCAGTCGCTCCGGATGCATCTGCTTGCGCGGCTGCTCAGGGTCCGGCGTGAGTTGCGCGAAGTCCACCTCGCGCGCCCCGCCGAGCGTGCGGTCGCCGCCAATCTGCACGATGGTTGGCGGCGTCGCCGGCTGCGGCGCCGTCACGCGTGGCCCCAGGCGCGGCCCGGTCGTGCGGGCTTTGCGCGTGCCGCTCATGGGCGCCCCCAGTGCAGTCGGGCAGTCGGGCAGTCGGGCAGTCGGGCAGTGAGTTCGGACCAAGCAAGAGGCTTATTGATGCACATGGCTGCCTTCCCTACCATCGTTGTCCAGCCCTGGCATCG
>DASUBC010000280.1:0-5465 GCA_035763465.1 Thermomicrobiales bacterium | reverse complement strand
ATCCCACCCTACATCATCGCGCACGACCGGCAACTGCGCGAAGTCGTCCTCCACCGGCCGGCGACACCGGAGGAATTACAGACACTTAAGGGCTTTGGTCCGGCCAAAGTTGACACGTACGGCGCGGCGATCCTCGCGCTGCTCGCCGGTGCAGACCCGGAGGACGTGTAAGCGGCCCTCACCCCCAGCCCCCTCTCCCGTCCCCACGAGAGAGGAGAGGAAGATGGGAGAGGCGGTAGTAAGAGACAAGCCGGGAAGATCGCCAGCGCGGTTGACCAATGCTCCCCCTCTCCCGCCGGGCGGGAGAGGGGGCTGGGGGGTGAGGGCCGTCACTCGCCCAGCAGATCGTATGCCAGGACAGTGAGCATCTTGGTCGAGAGGATCAGCGACTCGATGTCGGTGGATTCATTGATGTTGTGCGCGCCGCCCTTCGAAGTGTCGGCGTCCGGGTGGCTTGGCAGGAAGCCGTAGATGATTGGGCCGAGCGGGCGCACCAGCCGCGAGTCGGTGAAACCGACCGTCAACCCCTGGACAAACTGCACGTCGTCGCGCCCGAGCGCCGCGCGCGTCGCCGCGTGCAGGTGCTCGACGAAGGGCGCGGCCGGGCCGCTGTAGGGCGAGGCGCTCGGCACCGCCGTGTAGTTGATGGCGAACGAGACGCCGTCGAGGTCTTCGAACAGTTGATTGAGCTGGTCGCGCACGTAGCCTTCGTCCTGATGCGGCAGCGTGCGGACATCGCACTTAATCGTGCAACTCTCGGCGACGCTGTTTGACTTGACGCCGGCCTCCATCATCGTCGCCACGAGCGTCATGCGTGTCAGCGCCTTCAGCTGCGACGCCCAGTGGCGGTTCTTGCTCGCCAGGGCGGAGGCGATGCTATCCACGTTGTCTGGCGTGACCGTTTCCTCAATTCCGTACAGCTTCGCCAGTGGGCCGATGAGCTGTGCGTCAACATACCGTTCTGGCTCATAACCGGCAATGCGGCGAATGACTTCCTGGGCCTTGTAGATCGCGTTGTCGGCCAGCCAGGGCTGCGAGGCGTGCGAGCCGCGCCCTTTCACGGCGATGACGATCTCCAGCCGGCCTTTTTCACCCGTGTTGATGACATAGGTGAGCCGGTCATCGTCCGTGTGAATCAGCGCGCCGCCGCCCTCGTTGATGCCGAAGTCGGCGTGTAGCGCCTCGGGATGATGCCGGGCTAGCCAGCCGAAGCCCCACTCGCCGCCCGATTCCTCATCGGCGCCGGCTGCGAAGATGAGGTCACCGCGCAATGCGGCGCCCGCGCGCTTGAGGATGATCAGCGCCATCGCTTCGGCGGCGACGGTGGACTTCATGTCGCCCGAACCACGACCGTAGATACGGCCCTCATTGATCTCCGCGCCGAAGGGCGGAAAGGTCCAGGCCGATTCGTCCTCGACCGGCACGACGTCGGTGTGTGAGAGCAGCAGCAAGCGCGGCGTGCCGGCCGTGCCGGGCAGGGTGGCGACCAGGTTGCCCCGGTTCGGCGCCGATTCATAGATCGCCGCCTCGATGCCTTCGGCGGCGAGTTTGTCACACAGTAGCTGGGCTGCGGGCGTCTCGTTGCCGGTCGGCATGACGCCGGTGTTGACCGTCGGAATCCGCACGAGATCCTGGCACAGCGCGATGATCTCCTCGCGCGCCGTCTCGACCGCCGCCAGCAATTCGTCGCGTGTCGCCATCACCATCCTCCTTCATCAAGTAGAGAGTAGAGAGTAGGGTGTAGAGAGTTCCTTGCTACCAGCACTGCGCAACCGTCGGGCACCGTGCCGATGATGAGCAACTCTCTACTCCACTACTCGCTACTCTCTACTCGCGATCGTCAGACCGTTGGCAGTGATCTGGAACTCTCTCGTGGCATGATCGTGTGCGCTGTTCCGCATTGTCAGTATCGTCAGCGTGCGGCGCGTCTGGTGGTCACTCGTCAGCCGGCGTAGCAGCACGATATTGTCGCAATAGGCAGCCAGCGGCGGACTCCAGTCGTCCTCCCTGACGCCGATCGGCGGTGGCTGTTCCTGGATGTAGCAGGCGGTCACGCCGGCCTGGCGAAAATACGCGCTCAGAGCGGTGAGAAAGGCACCGTGCCGCACCGGGTCGAACAACCCGATGAGCAATTCCGTGAGTCCGTCAATCACGACCCGCCGCACGCCGCCCTGGTCAATGCGTTCGCGCAAGACTGCCGCCATCTCATCGGGAATGAATTCAATGGGCGTGAGCTGAATGAATTCGACCTGAGTCTCGACATCCTCCGGCACGGGAATCGCCAGTGAGGCGCACTTCGCGAGCAGTTGCTGCGCCGATTCATGAAAACTGAAATAGAGGCCGCGCTCGCCCTGCCGAGCGCCGGCCAGCAGAAAATGCAGCCCGAACAGCGTCTTTCCCGTGCCGGGATTGCCAGTAATCAAGGTTGTGCTGCCCTGCGGCGGCCCGCCATCCATCATGGCGTCCAGTTCAGGTAGTCCGAAAGACTGGCGCTCGGCGGTCAGCGCGACCTCGGCGGGGAGCATGACTGATTCCAGGCGGGGATAGATGTGCATACCGTCACGGTCAATCGTGTAGCGGTGCCACCCTTCGCGCGGCGCGGCGCCGCGCACCTTGGCGACTTCCAGCCAGCGCCCACCGCGCAAATTGGCGCTATCGCTGCGGAGTACGATGATGTGGTCGGCGATCGTGAGTTCGGCATGTTGCGGTATATTGGCCGGGTCCAGGCTGCTGATGATGATCGCCGTCACGCCAAGCAGGCCAAGACCGCCACTCAATTCGTACAGCAGTTCTTTAATGGCGCTTTCGTTCTGACCAAGCGCGCGAATGCTGTCGAACGAGTCAACCACGACCGTCGTGGCGCGGTGTTCGCGCACCAGGCGCAGGAGATTGGCTGAGGCATTGGCGAAATCTTCGCGCAACTCGCGGTACACGTTGATCAGTTCAATCTGGTTGCCGATGAGCTGCTCGTCGAAGAAGGAGAACGTCCGCAGATTATTGAGGAGTTTGACATGCGGCTCTGGCAGCGTCGTCAGCACCAGCACACGCCCGCCCTCGCGCGCGATGTGACAGGCAAATTGCTGGCTCAGGATGGTCTTGCCGCTGCCCGGCGGCCCGATCAGCATCGTGAGGGAACCGGCGACCAATCCACCACCCAGGATTAGGTCGAGATTTGGCACGCCGGTCTTGACGAACTCCATCGTTCCCCCTATACACCACCGTGCTTTGCTAGCATGACGCAGGCGCTCATCGGTAAGCCGCGCGTCAGCACGGACCGAAGCAGAGTGTCGGCAGCATACCATAATTGCATGACTGTTAGCGCCGGTCGCCTACCGTGTGGCGCGGCTGGCAGCAGTAGTATTGTTCTTTTGCAGAACAGGCGCAACCCTTACGTGAGGGGGATTCAGCCCTCGCTCATTGTCTGGAGCGCGGCGACGATACGCTGTTCCACGCTGGCGGCGCCGTCGCGCGGCAGGCGGGTGACCGCGGCGTGGGCTTCGGCAGCGGTGTATCCGAGCGCCTGCAACGCTTCAATGACCTCGCCATCGGCGGACAATGGCGCCACGCCGGGCGCGCCGGCGCCGATGTCGGCCAGTTTGCCGCGCAGTTCGAGGATGATCCGCGCGGCTGTCTTCTTACCAATACCGGGCAGGCGGCTGAGGAAGGCGACGTCCTCATTGGCGATGGCGTTGAGTAGCGGCTCCGGTTGGGTCGCGCCGAGAATGGTGCTGGCGCCGCGCGGACCGATGCCGGTCACGCCGATCAGCAGGTTGAAGATCGCCAGTTCTTCGGTGGTGGCAAACCCATAGAGCGCCAGCTGGTCTTCGCGGACATAGAGATAGGTGTGCAGTCGAATCTCACTGCCTGGTTCGCCGGCGTCGGCCATGGTGGCGCCGGACGTATGCACTTGCAGGACGAGCGGGCCGATGTCCACCAGCAGGCTATCGCCCATCCGGCCCACTAGCCGGCCCTTGATCGCGGCAATCATCAGCAGCCGCCAGTTGCCGGTCGCCGGGCGTCAGTGGCGGCCATGGCCATTTGCCGGCGGAGGTGTAGACGGCAGCGCGGTGAACTCACTATCGAGCGCAATGCGACTGGCGGTTGGGTCGCGCTGTCCCTGGTACTTCGAACGCCGTGCCGTCCCATAGGGTCGCAACACCGGGCCGGTATCCAGCAGGGTCAGCTGGCAGATGCGCGTGCCGGGGTGCAGGGCGACGGGAATCTTGCCGGCGTTGCTGATTTCCAGCGTAATCTGGCCCTCGAAGCCGGGGTCAATGAACCCGGCGGTTGCGTGGACAATGACGCCAAGCCGCCCGATGCTGCTGCGCCCTTCCAGGCGGCCGACGAGATTGACCGGCACCCGAACGTACTCCAGCGTAGTACCGAGCACGAACGCGCCGGGGTGCAGGATGAACGGCCGGCCCTCGATCTGCACCAGCTCGGTCAGCTCGTCAAAATCCACCGCCTCGCGCGGATCGATCAGCGCATGTTGCCCGTAATTGAAGATGCGGAACGCGGAACCGAGCCGCAGATCAATTGACGCCGGCTGTACCTGCTGGTCAAGATCGATCGGCGGGTCGAATGCCAGTTCGCCGCGCTCGATCGCCTCCAGCAACATCGCATCGCTGAGAATCATGCCTCACCCTATCCACTTGCCCGGTCCTGTCCACGCCTCGCGCGCTCAGTGTACCATGATACCTGTACGTACACAAGACGCGCGAGAACGAGGTCGGGCAGACAGCAGACGGGCAGTGGGTTCTCGTTGGCGCCATGCTTGTCTTCTGGCGCCTTGCCGATGAGGTGTACCCCTGGATTTCAATCCGGGGCTAGATGGCTGCGGCCACGAAGTCCCCGCGAGGGGACTGGGTTCAATGAGATGCCGGGCTGGTTGGTTGCCACAGGGTTGACCGACCCCAGGCCGGCGCAGGCCGGCCTTCGTGGCGGGGGTACCCACGCAGTGGGTCACGCCATGTAGCCCCGGATTTCAATCCGGGGTAGCCCTCATCGGCGCCGCGCCAGCAGACGAACACTGTGCTGAGGAGAACCCACTGCCCGACCGCCCGACTACCCGACTGCCCGACTATTACGACTCTGGCACACGGTTCGTGTCGATCGCTTGCTGATACCAGGCGGCGCTAGCCTTCGGCAGTCGTTGCTGCGTGGCGTAGTCCACATGGACGATGCCGAAGCGTTTGCTGTAGCCGAAGCTCCACTCAAAGTTGTCCAGCAGTGACCAGACGAAATAGCCGCGCAGCGGCACACCCTCCGCGCTGGCGGCGCTGGCGGCGCGCAGGTGCCCTGCGAGGTAAGCGACGCGCTGCGGGTCGTTGACCGCGCCGTCCACGACCCGATCGGGAAAAGCCGCGCCATTCTCGGTGATGTAGAGCGCGGGTGGCGCGTAGTCGCGCTGCACGCGCAGTAGGAGGTCGTGCAGTGCATCCGGCACGACCGGCCAGCCCATGCCC
>DASUBC010000279.1:0-2528 GCA_035763465.1 Thermomicrobiales bacterium | reverse complement strand
GTCCGCATATTCTTCCAGACGGTGCCTTCGAGCGGTTTGATGTCCACCTTGACGCCCAGAATCTGCTGCCACTGGTCTTGCAGATACTGGCACTTGTTGTCGTTCCCCTCGGAGAAGAGGGTCAGTTCGAGCTGCTTGCCGCTCGAATCCTTGCCGCCGGCGTAGCCGGCCTCCGCAAGCAGCGACTTCGCCTTGTTTGCGTCGAAGTTCTGAATCGAATTCAGGTCGGGATTGTAGGCCGGGAAGCCGGGCGGCAGCATGGTGTACGCGGGCGCGGCCGTCCCTTGCAGCACGTTCTTGCACAGGGGGTCGCGGTCAACCGCGTGCGAGAGCGCCTGGCGGAGTTTCAGGTTGTTGTAGGGCGGATTGAAGGTGTCGAACGAGACGTACTTCGTCTCGAAGTTGCTGAACGAGTGGATCAGCTTGCTCACGTCCGGGTTGGCACGGGCCTGCGTCAGCCCGGCCGGGTCGAGGATCGGGATCATGTCGAGTTCTTTGTTCAGGAAGGTGTTGAAGGTGCCGGTGGCCGCGCCGATGAGCGCCACCACCTTCTGCACGCCCGGCTTGTGCGGGCCGTTGTAGTAGGGGTTGATGTCCCATTCTAGCCGCTGGTTGTGGTCCCATTTCGTCAGCTTGAACGGGCCGGAGGAGACGAAGCCCTCGGCGGTGTCGGCCCAGTGCAGGGGATCACTTTCGGCCTTGTGCTTTGGCGCGGGCACCGACCCCTGATAGGTCATCAGGGCGGGAATCTGCGGCGCGGGGCCGTCGCCATAAATCCGCACCGTGTGGTCGTCAATCTTCTCAACGCCGATGTCTTCGACCTTGCCCTTGCCCGCCTTGTAGTCCTTGACGCCCTTGATCGCGTAATAGAAGAACGCCCAGGGGTTGTCCAGTTTCGGGTCGGCCGCGTGCTGGAAGGTGAAAATCCAGTCCTCCGGCGTAATCGGCGTGCCATCGCTCCACTTGGCGTCTTTGCGAAGGGTAAAGTCTACATACTCGGCGTTCGGCCCGACTTTGTAGGAGTCGGCGAGCGCCGGCACGATCTGATAGTTTTCGTCGAGGCGCAGCATCGGTTCGCCGCCATAGTTCAGCACGGCGGCGGCCGAGTAAAGATCGCGCACGACGTCGAGGTGCTTCGGTTCGGCGGCGGTGTCGTAATAGACCTGCAAGTTGAGCGGCGCGGCGTCCGCCGGCAGCGCCCGGCCCTGCGGCGTTACCAGCCCGGAGGCGGGCGTGGCCGCTGAGGTCGCGGCTGCCGAGGTGGTTGACGAGGTCGTCGCTGGAGAGGGCGAGGCGGCAGTCGTCGGCGCGATCTGCGCGGGCGGCCTGGTTGGAATGGCGCTGCTGGTCGAACTTGAGCCGGCGCTGCTGGTGGAGGACGCTGATGATGACGATGACGACGTCGCTTGCGTAGTGGTCGTCGCGGTCGGCGCCGCCTGCGAGCACGCGGTCAAGACTGCGGCCACGGCAGCGATGCCCGAGACACGGACGAGTTGCCGCCTTGAGACCGTATTGTCGAGGTACATCCCTTCCTCCTGTCCGAATTGCGTCCGTACCGCCGCCAGCGGCGCCCGGTGTTGCCACCTCCCAGCAGGTAGACCAGGTCACCGTTCCATCGGCGGCTCCTCTTCCTTGTGCTTGCCCACCAGCGGTTTTGCCGCTTTGCCACCGGAGGTGGCTGCGGAATACAGAGGTAGCGCCGGAAACGCTCGCCGAGCGTGTCCCCGCGTAATGAGATAACCACCACTCTCCCCTTGAGGGGCTATGCCTCTCACTATGGGCGGGCGCAATGGGGAAGTGTTAGCCCGGAAAAGGCGAATTAGTAGCACAATATTGACTTTGCCCGGCACGCCGCATGGCCGGCGTCGTGGCGTCTCGGCTGTGCAGGCGACCATGTCGGGTGCGCGAAACAATGCCGCGCGCCGGTGACTTTTCGTGGCCGCGAGCGTCTCTAGCCCTGGTGGTCCAACGAGAATAGCATCGAGGAGGTTCCCCGCCCGATGGCAGCAATGTCACCTGAATCTACCCACGCGATTGACTTGCCGGATTTCCTCGCGTTCATTGACGGTGAGGCTCCCCCCACAGTGGTGGCCCATCTCAAGCACTGCCGCGCGTGCCGCCGGGCGGCGGAGGACTACGCCGGTCTACAGCGCCACCTGCATCCGCGCCTCCATCGCGCGACCTGTCCATCATCGCTGGCGCTTGGCGAACACGCGCTCAACTTGCTACCCTCTTCCTCACGAACCCGGCTGGACGCGCACCTGCGCGACTGTGCCCGCTGCGCCGCCGAACTTCGCTGGCTCGGCGCGATGCTGACGTGTGTACTACCATCAGGCCAGCATCACGAGTATGATGGTCTGGTCTGGCTGGCCGACTAGCCTCGCCAGCGTCTCGCCCGCCGTGCGCACCGAGAGAGACTGGGCCATCGCACGATCCGCTGGGAGGATGTCTATGAGGGAAGTCTCAGCCGTTGCTGACGACACGCTGCCGGGCGCCCAGATCACCGTCATTGGCGCCGGTGGGGGTGG
>DASUBC010000278.1:0-4064 GCA_035763465.1 Thermomicrobiales bacterium | reverse complement strand
GAAGCCCGGCGCGAAGGGCAATTCGATGTGGTCAGCGCCGGCGGAGGACATCCGCCCCACAAAACTGCGGCCGGCGCGCGGTATTCCGCCGGCCGCGTACGTGCCGTGGTAGACCACCGCGCCGCCGTCGCGCGTCCAGACTTCGTGGCACACCCAGTCCTCCTTGCCGCGCGGTGTGCCGTCGGCATTCAGTCCCTCCGGGCGCATCCGGCGAAGTTCACCGGTCGCGCCGTCCCACAACCAGATGCGGCGAATGCCGCAGTCGGCGGGCCATTCGTGGTTGAACAGCACCACGTCGTTGCGCCCTGGCTGAAACTGCACATGCGTCACCCAGCCGCGCGGCACGGGCACGTCGGCGACCGCCGCGCCGCTGCGCGTGTCGAAGATTCGCAGGTGACTGCTCAGGCCCAGGCGCTGCACCGTCGCGTCAATCGCCCGTACATCGGCGAACGCCGACTCGTGAATCGTCGGCACGCAGACGCGGGTATTGTCGTCGCTGACGTGCGTGAAGCCCGTCACCTCGTCGCCTGGCAGCGTGGCGATGGTACGAAGCGCGCCCGTATGCGCGTTGACGCAGCGCACCTCGCGTCCTTGCAGATAGTAGACATCGCCGGACGGCGCGTGCAGGCACGGACTCGCCAGGCCCAACCCGCGATACGGCAGCCCCTCGAAGTAGACGTAGGAGCGCAGGTAGCCCTCCTCGTTGTCGGTCAAGCGCCGCGCCGCGCCGCTCGCCCGGTCGAGCGCATAGAGATTGACCGCCGCGCGCGGGTCGCTCTCTTTCGGAATCGCGCTATCTCGATCGCTGATGAAGACGATCGTCCGGTCGTCCGCCGTCAACGAATTGCTAGTGAAGTAGAGCAACTGGTCGTTGGCCCGACCGTCGGTCAGGGCTGCGGGGGTCTGCATGGCTCCTCCTTGTTGCAGGTTGCAGGTTGCAGGTTGCAAGTTGTTTGAAGGAGAGGCACTGCTTTGCCCTCAGAAACCTGCAACTTGCAACCTGCAACGTGTAACCCGCCCTACCCTTCTGGCAACGCCTCGAACTCCGGCGTATCTACCAGGTAGAGGTTACCGTAGCCCTCGGTGTCGCTGGCAAAGAGAATCTGCTTGCCGTCGGGACTGAAGCGCGGGTGGACGTGGAGTATCTGGACGTGGAACGACCCCCGGTGGGTCAGCACCACGCGCGGCCCCTCGAACTGGCCGTCGCGGAAGCGCCACAGCAGCAGGCGCGGCGCCTGCCGCGTGCCGTCGCCGACGACCAGGCTGAGGTCGTTGCTGTGGAAGTGAGTCGAATCGTGCGGGAAGGGCGCTTCCACCTGGCCGGTGTTGTCGTAGCGAATGCTGCCGTAGAACGGCTCGCCCGCCACCGAACGCCCGTGGTAGCCGATCTGCTCGCCGTCCGCGAACCAGTACTCGTGGCCGACCCGCTCGCCGCGCGGCCCCGGCCGGATTTGCCAGACGCGGCCGTCGCTCAGGTCAAGCCCCCAGATGCGGTTATCCACCTGCTCCCACGGCCCCTCGTGGCAGTAGGTCAGCAGGTGCGGCTGGGTGGGCGAGGTGTTGACGTGGCCGATCCAGTAGTTCTCTTCAAAGACCGTCTCGGCCTGCCCCGTCTCCGTATTGACCCGGATAATCCGCGAGCGCGGCATCGCGGCCCAGTACTCGCGAAAACCGACATAGCCATGCAGCAAATCCACCGGAAACTTACTGGAGAGGTCTTCAAACAACCCCGTACAAATCCAGCGGCCATCGGCGGTGACGTTGGTCATGTTGGTCATGAAGCCGTCGGGCGCGCGATAGAGCGTGCGCTCCTCCAGCGTCGTCAGATCGAGCGCGAGCAGGTCGCGGCCATGCCAGAAATAGACCTCGTCGCGCACCGGATTGAGGCTGCTGAAGAGAAACGACGTCTCAGCCGGCGGTGGCGGCTGGTCGAGATCGGTCAGCTGGGTCAATTCGCCGCTCGCAAGGTCAATGCCGAAGAGGTTCGTGCGCCCGCAGCGGTCCGAGCCGCAGAGCAGCTTGCGCCCGCCGGCATACCAGCCCGGATTGGTGAAATAGAGATGGTGACTATGGCCTTTGTAGCCGGTCAGCCGCCGCATAGTCACCCCGGTGTGAGGATCGGTCGTCAGCTGCGACTCGGCCGGCAGGCGCTCACCCTTTGCCATGCGCTTCCCCTTTCGTCCTTCGTCGTACCACTTCCCTTTCGGCGTTCCAGTCTATATAATATACTGAAGAGCCGACAAGCGGGACTCCGGCGTCATGGCGGGGGCGTGATGCCGTTCCAGGCGGACAATGCAGGTGGCAGTAGCAGCGAGATTGGCCGCGCTGTGGGGGCGTTGGACAGCGTCGCCTTTGATGGCCCACTGTCCACGGTCAGCGGCGAATAGCGCGTGGGTGGGTGAGTATGCAACTCGATCTTGCCACAAAAGCACGGCACCAGACAAAGCAGGAGATGGTCTATCACGCCGTACGCGACGCGATTCTGCGCTGCGAGTTGTCGCCTGGGCAGCGGCTGATTATTGATGACATCGCGCAACAGCTGCGCGTCAGCCATATTCCCGTGCGTGAGGCGCTGCAACTGTTGCAGTCCGAAGGACTGGTCGAGACGGTGCCGCACAGCGGCGCGTCGGTCGCGCCAATCTCGCGCGATTCGGTCGTCGAAGTCTTTACCGTCATGGAAGGATTAGAGCTGGTCGCCGCCCGCACCGCCGCCCGGCGCCTCACCTGTGAATCTACCGATGCGCTGCTCGCCGACCTCGCGGCGATGGACGAAGCCGTGCAACGCGGCGACCGGGAGGGCTGGGCCGACTTGAACAGCCGCTTCCACCGGCACATCGCGGGTGTCCCCAATATGCCGATGCTTCAGGAGATGACCGACCGGGTCTTCGACCAGTGGGACCGCGTGCGGCGTTACTTCTTCACCAGTGTGCTCGACCAGCGCGTCGAACGCGCGCAGCAAGAGCACCACGCGATTGTGGATGCGATGCGCGCCGGCGACCTCCCGCGCCTGGAGCAGCTGGTGCATCAGCACAACCAGGGCGCCTTAGCCGCGTACATCCCCTACCTGGAAACGCAAGACGGCGACGCGACCTGATCCACAGGCGTGAGTCGTGGGTGCGTGAGTGCGTGAGCAGGTTCTGGCCGGCATGGCGCCTGACTGCTGGCGCAAAGCCATCCCGACAATCTCACGCACTCACGCCCGTGAACTCGTTCCAATCTCCGGCTACAAGCGCCCTTGCGCCCCCAAGCTGATCACGAAGCGCCAGGTCCAGCCGGACCTGGCGTTGCTGTCGATCGTGCAAGGCGAAACGACGGATCGCCACCTGGCGTAGTAGCAAACGAGGTAGCGAGCCAGGAGAGAGGAGCGTCATGAACGCCAGCACCGCGCGCACCGACCCCGTCATCTTCCTGCCAGCCCTTGTGCGTAGCGTGGTCCCCATGGTTATCGTCTGGGGAACGATGGTCGGGGCGGCCACCTTCAGTCACCAGCCTGGCGTGGTGTGCGTTACGCCACTGGCGTGGCTGCTGGCGATCTGGGCCGGCGTGCAATATGTCTTCGTCAGCGCGCGGGCAGGCGTCGCGCCGTCGCTGGTGGGCGTGCTCATCGCCGGCCTGCTGCTCGGTCTCTTCATGGCCGGGGTCTGGCTGCTGGGTAGCAACGCCATGATGGGGGCCGATGAGCCAGCCAGCGAGCTGGAAAAGGCCCGCAATCTCAATATCGGCATCTCCATCGCCAGCCTGATCATCTGCACCTTCCTGGCGCTGGGCGGCGGTGTGCTGGCCCGGTATCGGGTGCGCCGATCAGTGGCCTGAAAGCAACCACGCCCCCACGAAGCGAGATGTTTCCGCGTACTTCGCCCACAATCCAATGGAAAAGGAAAAGCGGCCCAGTGGGCCGCTGTTGCCTTGCTGAACGCCGGATATTTAGATGCCCGCGCGCTCTTTGAGCCAGTGGATGAGATCATCGCGCCGAATACCATAGATGTAGTGATTCATAATCGTCGCCTTCAACTCGCCCGACCACGCCGCGTGGGTGATGATCTGTGACGGGAACCCGTAAATCT
>DASUBC010000277.1:0-3333 GCA_035763465.1 Thermomicrobiales bacterium | reverse complement strand
GACGCGCACGCGGCGGGCGACTAGGCGGTGGTGGCGCGGACGTGGGTGCGCCAGTCATGGCATGAGCGGTGTGGGGTGTGTCGAGGCGGCGGTGGGAGCGCGGGCGTGGGTGCGCCGAATAAATTCGGCGCGAAGGGCCTGCGGCCACGAAGTCCCCTCCCGGGACTGGGGCCGGTCAACCACTGTGCCAGCATCCAGCCCCAGCCGTGTCGCGAACCCAGTCCGCGCAGGCGGACTTCGTGGCCGCAGCCATTCAGCCTCGGATTTCAATCCGGGGTGGCCCGCCGCGCCACCGCGCCCGCCCGCCCGGCCAATACCCGCCCCCGATTCACGCTATACTGAGCAGCAGCGCCTCGCGCCGCGTCCATCCCGCAGGAGGAGCGATGCTGCGACCGTTCTTCATCTACCTCTCGCACCAGGAGTGGGGCTATCGCCTGCTCCTGAGCAACCCGCTCACCCGCGCGATGGCCTGGCGGTTCGTCGCGGGCGAGCAGATTGACGACGCGCTCGCCGCCGTGCGCGCGTTGAATGCGAAAGGCATCCGCGCGACCCTCGACCAGCTGGGCGAAAATGTCACCAGCGCGGCCGACGCGGTCGCGGCGGCCAGCGCCGCGATTGACGCGCTGGAGCAGATTCACGCGGCGCGGGTGGAATCGCATATCTCGGTCAAACTCACCCACTTCGGCTTCGACCTCAGTCCCGACCTCTGCCGCGCCCAACTCCGCCGCGTTCTCGCCCGCGCCCGCGACCGCGGCAACTTCGTCCGCATTGACATGGAAGGATCGCCCTATACCCAGGCGACCCTCGACCTCTTCGACGCCATGCGGGACGAATTCGGCGCTGAGACGGTCGGCATCGTCATTCAGTCCTATCTCCGCCGCAGCCAGGAGGACATCGCCTGCCTCATCGCCTCCGGCTCGCGCGTCCGGCTGGTCAAAGGCGCCTACGACGAGCCGGCGGCCATCGCCTACCCCCACAAGGACGACGTGGACCGCGCCTACCGCATCCAGATGGAGCAACTGCTCGCGCGCGGCAATTACCCCGCCCTGGCGACCCACGACGAGCGGCTGATTGGCCGCGCGCAGGGCTTCGCGGCGGCGGAAGGCATCGGCGCGGACCGCTTCGAGTTCCAGATGCTCTACGGCATCCGCCGCGACCTGCAAGAGCGTCTGGCGCACGAGGGTTACAACGTCCGCTGCTACGTCCCCTACGGCACGCAGTGGTATCCCTACTTCATGCGCCGCCTGGCCGAACGCCCCGCCAATCTCATCTTCATCGCCGGCAACTTGCTCAGGCGGTAGACGATAGACGATAGACGGTAGAGGGTAGTTGCTTGACGCGGGCGCGCAGGCGCCCTGCGGGCGCGGTGGCGTGGCGAGCGTGGGTGCGCCGAATTCATTCGGCGCGAAGGGCGGCTATGCCGCCACAAAGTCCCTCCGGGACTGCGGCTGGTCTACTAATATGGCTACTCACCAGCCCCGGCGTTGACCTGAACCCAGTCCCCGAAGGGGGACTTCGTGGCCGCAGCCATTTAGCCCCGGATTTCAATCCGGGGTAGCCCGCAGCGCCACCGCGCCAGGAGGTTGGCTTTGCCTCGTGGCGAGCAACTACCGTCTACCGTCCACCGTCTACCGTCTTCCCTTGCCCCCCCTGACCGTACGTGATATTGTGCGTGTGTCGAACGTAGTACAAGCGAGCGAGCCAATCACACCCCCCTGAGCGCGGCGGAAGCAGATCGTTGAAAGGAGCCAGCAGTGCAAGACCAGCCCTTCGGTGGCCCACCACCGGGATACCCACCCCAGCAAAACCTGCAACCCACCGAAGACAACGACAAGATCATGGCGGCGTTGTGCTATTTCTTCTTCATCATCATGGGGATCATCGTCCTCGTGACCGACATGAAGAACAAACCCTTCCTCAAGTACCACGCCTATCAGTCCATCGTCTTCGGCGTCGCCCTGGCGATCGGCTGGATCATCGCCTCGGTCCTCAGCGTCGCCATCATCGGCCTCTGCCTGATGCCCGTCCTCTTCATCGTGCAGATCTACTACACCTATGTGGCCTACTCGAAGGGCATCTTCACCATCCCGCTGATCACCGACCTGACCGCGAAGGTCTTCCCGGACTTCCCCGGCCAGCAGACGACGCAGATGTAGGAGATAGACGGTAGACGGTAGACGGTAGTTGCTTGTCGTTGGCACGGCGCCAGAGAATTGGCACCGTCTCATCGAGAGCAACTACCGTCTATCGTCTACCGTCTACCGTCTCCCCCACGGTATACTTCTTGCGCCGCACTATGGCGGCGGGGAACAAAAGCCGTGCGGCTGCGTTATCTTGTATGGAGCGCGCAGAGGCAACGAAGCCCCGTCTGCGTGCTGGCATCGCCAGCAGCACAGCGTCGTGCGTGCCTCCCGGTTGCTCCTGGTGAGCGCCGGTGTCGCAGTGTGAACTGGCCGGGCAACCGGCTATGGCAAGCCAAATCGTCGCGCTGCCGCCAGGCACGTCTGTACGGCGCGGCGTGGAACACGCGAGTGCGTGTGTTTCAAACCTGAGGTGGGAGGATGTATGCCCCAGAAACGATCAGCGTATCCGAAGCGCAACGCGCCCAGACCGGCGCAGGCCGGCGCGGCCGGCACGGCGACCGCCACGCCGGTGCGCCGCAGCAAGAGCGACGCCATCACGGTGGACGGCGTCGTCGTTGACGCGCTGCCCAACGCCATGTTCAGCGTCGAGCTGGAAAACGGCCACAAGGTGCTCAGCACCCTCTGCGGCAAGATGCGGACGCGCTACATCCGGGTCACGCAGGGCGACCGCGTCACGGTCGAACTGTCACCATACGACCTGAGCCGCGGCCGGATTACGTTCCGGCACACAGGCCGCTAAGACTTCATCTACCGCGTAGCGGTTACCGCATAGTGGTTGACTGGCACACCATACGGTATACTTCACCCTATGCTCGTCGTCGAGCGCATGGCATGGTTCGGGAGGTTCTCCCTCACTTCCCTCTCCGTTCATTCCGTCCGGCCGATCAGAGCATACCCCAGTCCGTTCGATTGTTATCTCCAATTCCCAACGAGGTCGGAATGAGCTACCAGGACAAAACCCTTACCTGTCGTGACTGCGGCCAGGAATTCGTCTGGACCGCAGGCGAGCAGGAATACTACGCCCAGAAGGGCTTCGCCAACGAGCCGCGACGCTGCCCGGATTGCCGGCGGGCCCGCAAGTCCCAGCAGGGCGGCGGCTACGCCAGCGCGGGCGGCTACAGCGCCGGTGGCGGCTACGAGCGCCCCCAGCGCCAGATGTACCCGGCGGTGTGCAGCAACTGTGGCAAGG
>DASUBC010000276.1:0-6287 GCA_035763465.1 Thermomicrobiales bacterium | reverse complement strand
CGCGCGGTGATGGCTTGCAGACCTTGCGCGACGCGCGTCGCGGCCTCCGGCGCCAGGGCGGGCACGAAGATGCTGGTGAGGTGGTCGGCCTCACCGGCGGTGCGGTGGTCGAGTTCGTGCAGCGGCACGGTGTGCGTCGTCTCCGCGCCGGCCACGCCGCTCGCGCACAGCACCATCACCGGATGGTCGTCGGGGTAGAACCGGCCGAGCGCCAGTTTCACGGCTGAGGCGGTCGCGGCGTTATAGACCTGGCCGACGAGCGCGGGCCGCAGCGGCGAGAGCGGCCAGACGCCGCCGCTGAACGGCTCAGCGTCGAGCGCGGCGGCCAGCGCCAGACCGTCCACGAGTTGCAGGTTGTCGCGCAGCGGGTCGAGCGGCAGCAGCGGTGCGATGGTGTCGAGGAAACTGAGCGCCGGCACGATTGCTACCGCGACCCCGCGCGCGGGCGCGGCCTCGCGCAGCCGCGCCACCGTGCTCTCACCGATGGTCGGGTGGCCCGGCACCGCGTAGACGATGGGACCGTTGCCGGCCGCCAGCGCGGCGTCGAGCAGCGCCGCGACAATGGCGGCGTAGAGCGCGTCGAAGTTGTCGGCCTGCTCGTAGAGCGCATCGAAGTCAGACCACCGCGCCGCGTCTGGCAACTGTGCCACGGTGGGGTGAATGCGCGTGCGGAGCCAGACGGGCCGGCCGCTCGCCAGCCAGTCGAGCGTATCGCGAGTCAGTAGCCCGGCGTCGCCGGGGCCAAGACCGACGACCACGATGGCCGGCGCTGCGGGCGCGTGTTGCGGGTCACTCATTATTGCGGACGCTGCTCAAGCGGCACGACCGCTTCGTTGATGGTGACGTGGTACTTGCTATAGAGGCTGTGCAGCCAGTTGTAGAGCAACGCCTGCTCCTCGCGCGCGGTCGGCGCGCGTTGTTCGACTTTGGCGATGCGGACGACCGCGTACTGCCCGCTCGACCCGGCCAGGAACGGTTCGCTATATTCGCCCTCCTTGATCGCCGGGAAGGACGAGCGGATGCTCGGATTGAGACCCTCGGTCGCGATACTGCCGGCGGAGTTGACCACCTGCGGACTCTGGGCATTCGCGGAGGCGTAGGTCTTGACCAAATCGTCGAAGTTCATCCCGGCGCGGCCCTTCTGCACCGCCTCCTGCGCCTTCGCCTGGTTGTCCGCGACCAGCAGTTGCAGCGTCAGCGCCTCGACCTGCGGCTTGTACCACGACGGCCGCAGCGCCTCGGAGAGCAACTGGCGGCGCGTGTTCTGCATATAGGACGCGCTGGTGAATTGCAACTGCGCGAGGTTTTGCTGGAACGTATCGGCGGTGGTGACGTTGTTCTGCGGCGAGTTCAGCTGCTGGGCAATCTGGCCGACCGTTGGCGCCAGTTCCTGCGGCGGCACGAAGAAGCCCTGCGCGGAGAACGCATTGGTCAGGCCGATCGCCTGGTCGTTCACGAGGCGGTCCGGCACGTCGCTGGCGAAGCCGGCGGGTCGCGCGTCCAGCGCCTGCTGAATGACGTCAATCTGCTGCCGCACGACCTTCACAAGGTCGGCGTCGGCCAGCGCGGTCCCGCCGTGGGCGTTGACGATCGGGCGCAGTTGCTGGGCGGCGGACGACGCCAGCGCGTCGAGCGCCTGGCTGTGCTGCTGCTGCACGGCCTGTTCCGTCTGCTTCAGGTCGTCGCCGATCTGCGCGTTGACCTGCGCGTCGCTGATCGTGACGCCCTGCGCGCGCGCTTCGAGCAGCAGAATGCGGTCGTTGATGAGGTCGGTCAGCGTGGTCGAGCCGTCGGCGGTCGCCTGCTGAAACTCGCCGCGTGTAATCGTCTCGCCGCCGACCGTGGCGGCGGTATCAGTGCTGAAGCCGCAGCCAGCGAGCAGGCCAGCGATAGCGACGAGCGCAAGGACGCACATACCAAAGCGGAACCGCAAGCGAGCACTCCTTTGGCGACGGAAGCCACAAGTATTACTGGACACTGCTATACACTCCAACAACGACACCATGACCAACAACGCGCTGGCCTTCGGTCAAGTCAAACGCTACATTTGGCCGCATGACCTCTTGTAGTGAATCAGGACGCAATGGGCTAATTCGCACGCGGCAATCTTCGCCTGGATTGACCCGCTCACGGTCCAGCAGGGTCATGCGTGCGCTGTTGTATTGTTTCTCGCCATTGACGACGACACCAAAGTCCAGCAGCGGACTATAGCCAGAGGTCATGGCGCTTCGCCGCCCCCCCTCTTCGGCAGTCAGAAAGTGTATCTCCGCGTCAAACGTCGTGATGTCGGCCATGCAAGTCCTCCAGGGACGGTCGCGGCAACAGTTGGATCAGCGCAGCGTTCAACTCAGCGAGTTGTTCCAGGTACACCGCGACGATCTGCATACCATCCACGCGCAATGTGTCGAAGCGCGCGGCCACGCGCGCCGAAATGCACAGTTCGACAATAGCAAAGTCAGCCCCATTCGCGCCATAGAGCGCCTGCCCGAACCAGGCCGCGGCGTCACGCGAGAGGGTGAACAATTTGGTCTCTAGCGTGCCAACGCCTGGCCGGAACCCGCCGGTCTGCCAGATGTCTTGGAGTTCGGCCACGCTAATGGCACGGAATAACCAAACGCGCTCCGGTTCGCTCCCGCCGCTCATTTCGCGGCGGCGGCTTTATCCCCAAGACTGAGCACGGCCATGAAGGCTTCTTGCGGGATTTCGACGGAGCCGACCATCTTCATCCGCGCCTTGCCTTCCTTCTGCTTCTCCAAGAGCTTGCGCTTGCGCGTCACGTCGCCGCCGTAGCACTTGGCCAAAACGTTCTTCCGCATCGCGCGGATCGTCTCGCGGGCGACGATGCGCGAACCGATGGACGCCTGAATCGGCACGTCGAACATCTGGCGCGGGATGAGGGCGCGCAGGCGCTCGACCAGCGCCCGGCCGCGCGTGTAGGCTTCGTCGCGGTGTGTAATCATCGAGAGCGCGTCCACCGGCTGGCTGTTGACCAGAATATCGAGTTTGACGAGATTCGATGGGCGCAGACCCGCCAGCGTGTAATCGAGCGAGGCGTAGCCCTGCGTGCGCGACTTCAACTCGTCGTAGAAATCCACGATCAGTTCGCCAAGCGGCATCCGGTACGACAGCTGCACGCGGGCCTCGTCGAGGTAGTCCATCTTGACGAATTCGCCGCGCCGGCTGGTGACGAGGTCCATCAGCGTGCCGATGTAGCGCGTGGGGCTGATGATCGTGATGTCCATCCACGGTTCGCGGATTTCGGCGATCAGGCTCGGGTCGGGCATCGCGGAGGGGTTATCAATCTCCAGCGTCTCGCCTTTCGTCGTGACGACTTCGTACTCGACGCTCGGCGCGGTGGCAAGCAAGCCGATGCCGAACTCGCGCTCGATCCGCTCCTGCACGATCTCCAGGTGCAAGAGGCCGAGAAAGCCGCAGCGAAAGCCGAAGCCCAGCGCGTCGGACGATTCCGGCTCGAAGATGAGCGAGGCGTCGTTCAGTTTCAGTTTCTCCAGCGCGTCGCGCAGGGCCGGATACTCGTCCGAATCGAGCGGGTAGAAGCCGGCGAAGACCATCGGTTTCAATGGCCGGAAACCGGGGAGCGGCGCGGCGGCGGGCCGGCCGGCGCTGGTGATCGTGTCGCCAACCTGGCAGTCACTCACAACTTTCAGGCCCGTTGCCACATAGCCGACTTCGCCGGCCGAGAGGGAGTCGAACGGCGTCATGTCGGGCCGGAAGACGCCGAGTTCAAGGAGGTCGGCCTCCTTCCGGCTGTTCATCACGCGCACCCGCTCGCCGGCGCGAAGCTCGCCTTCGACCACCTTGACGTAGGCGATCACCCCTTTATAGGGGTCGTAGTGCGAGTCGAAAATGAGCGCGCGGAGAGGCTTGCTGGCGTCGCCCGATGGCGGCGGCAGTTTCGTGACGAGCGCCTCAAGGATGTCGTCTACACCGAGGCCCGATTTGGCGGACGCGCGCACGACCTCGTCGTCCAGCAGGCCGACGAAGTTCTGGACTTCCAGGGCGACCCGGTCGGGTTCGGCGGCCGGCAGGTCAATCTTGTTGATGACGGCAATCAGCGCCAGGTTGTTCTCCAGCGCGAGGTAGACATTCGCCATCGTCTGCGCCTCGATACCTTGCGCGGCGTCTACGACCAGGATCGCGCCCTCGCAGGCGGCCAGCGAGCGACTGACTTCGTAGGAGAAGTCCACATGGCCGGGGGTGTCAATCAGGTTCAGCTCGTACCGCTGGCCGTCGCGCGCGGTGTACTCCATTCGCACGGCCCGCGCCTTGATGGTGATGCCCTTCTCGCGCTCCAGGTCCATCGTATCGAGCACCTGCGCGACCATGTTGCGCTGGCTGACCGTGCCGGTGCGTTCCAGCAGGCGGTCCGCCAGCGTGGACTTGCCGTGATCAATGTGCGCGATGATGCTGAAATTGCGAATGTGGCTCTGGTCGGTCGTCATGCCTTCTCGATTTCGTTCAGGCTCACGACGCCGGGTCGCAGCTGCCCGCAACCCGGCGCACGATTGGCGTCATCACTCGTCACACGGACGCAGTCAGCGCAAGTATAGCATGGGGCCAGCTGTACGAGTTCACAAGTCGTGAGTGCGTGAGGCGTGAGTTGCTTGGCGCTGGCGCCGTGTCAGCAGACCAGCGCGTCCAGCCGAAGACGTGGTCGCCCTGGCCCGCGCGGGGCCGGCCATGCTAGCCGATCCGCTCACCGGGGGTTGAACGAGCAATAGAGGTGGTTGGCGTGACCAAGCTAGTCGGTCAGCCGCACGATCTCACGGCCACGGTCACTGTCGGTGTCACGAAAGACCTGATCCGGATAGACGCGCCCCTTCCCCATGGCCACCCTGCCCTGCCAGCTGGTGGCGACGACCGCCATCACTCCACAACGTCGTGCCGGCTGGATACCAGGAGGGCACGCCAGCTACGGCCAAGTGCCGGGCGGCGGCTGCCGCCCGGCGTGGCGCCGTCAGCGCGCGGCTTCGATTGCGGCCTGTAAGGTGTCCAGATCGTTCGCGCCCGCGTGACGCCGGCCGTTGATGTAGAACGTCGGTGTCCCGTCCACGCCGCTCTGCAACCCGCTCTGGAGGTCATCGCTGACCCGCGTGGCATAGCGGTGACCGGCTTCGTAGTGACCGGGGTCCAGGCCAAAGCGATCGGCGTATGCCTCCAGCGCCTCCTGATCGATCTCCCCTTCGTGCGACAGTAGGGAGTCGTGCATTTCCCAGAAGCGTCCCTTGTCCGCCGCCGCTTCGGCCAGGTGCGCGGCGCGCTCCGCGTGGGGATGTTTTGCGATGCGGGGAAAGTGCCGGAAGACCACCCGCAAGTCGTCGCCGAAGCGCGCGCGCAGCGTCTGAACCACACCGTGCGCGCGTTTGGTGTCGGGGCACTGGTAGTCGCCATATTGGACCAGCGTCACCGGCGCTGTCGCTGGCCCCCGGCTGTGATCCTGCTCGGTCACTGGTTCTGCGAGGTCCGTGCCGGTATGCGCGTCGCTCATCGCCAATCTCCTGCGTCTGCTTGCTCGCCAACCACCAGCACGTATTATGACACGATTGACGCGGAGTCTAGCGGGCGCAGGCCCGCTTCGATCTCCTGCCGGTGCGGCTCCAGGAAGGGCGGCAGCGCGAGTTGCTCGCCCAGGTGCGCGGCGTCCTCGTCGGTGGCGAAGCCGGGACCATCGGTCGCGATTTCGAAGAGCACGCCGCCCGGCTCGCGGAAGTAGATCGAGCGGAAATAGAAGCGGTCAATGACCGGCGTGACATGCAGACCGAGACCGGCGAGGCGCTGCTGCCACGCCTGGTGCGTCTGCTCGTCCGGCGTCCGGAAGGCGATGTGATGGACGCCGCCCCGGCCCTGGCGCGCGGCGGGCAGGTCGGGCCGCACCGCCACGTAGAGCGTCGCGCCGGGACCACCCGCGCTCGTCTCGAAAACCACGAGTTTCTCGTCTGGCTTGGCCGGCGACGCCCACTCGCCGGACTGCCGGAAGCCGAGCGCCTCGGTCAGCACCAGCGCGGTCGGCTCCAGGCGGCCCACGGTGAGCGTCGCCGCGCCCAGGCCACGAATGCCGTACTCGGCGGGAACGGGACTCTTGGCCCAGGGTGTGCCGCCCGCCACGGCCGCGCCGCTGTCGTCAATGAGTTGCAGCCGCTGCCCTTCGGGGTCGGTGAATGCGAGCGTCTGCCGGCCCGCGCGCTCCTCGATCGCGCCGTGCGGCACCTTCAGTTCAGCGAAACGCTCGCTCCACCAGTCGAGCGCCGCGCGGCCCGGCACGCGCA
>DASUBC010000275.1:0-3898 GCA_035763465.1 Thermomicrobiales bacterium | reverse complement strand
CGGCGGTCAGATACCGGCAGAAGGCGACATCGCCGGGGAAACCGAACGGCCGGATGTCGGTCAGCAGAAAATAACTCCCCGCGACCGGCAAAGGCTGGAGTCCGGCGGACGCCAGCGCGCCGGCCAGCAGGTCGCGGCGGGCTGTGTATTCGGCGCGCAGGGTGGCGTTGTACCCGCTCGCCTCGGCGGTTTCGAGCGCCACCGCCATCGCCTCCTGAAAGGGCGTCGCGGTGGCGAAGGTGACGAACTGGTGGACCGCGCGCAGCGCCGCGTTGAGCGCCGCCGGCCCGATCGCATAGCCGATTTTCCAGCCCGTCATGCTGAACGTCTTGCCGGTACTGTTGAGCGTCAGTGTGCGCGCCCACATCCCTGGCAGCGTCGCGATCGGCAGGTGGTCGCCGCCACTGTCAGGGAAGGTGATCCGGTCGTAGACTTCGTCGGTGATCACCAACGCATTGTAGTGCTGGCAGAGTTCGGCCAGTTGCTCCAGCTCGGCGCGCGAAAAGACCTTGCCCGTCGGGTTATGCGGGGTATTGAGCAGCACCAGTCGCGTGCGCGCGTTGAACGCCGCTGCCAGTTCAGCCGGGTCGAACGACCAGTCGGGCGGGTGCAGTGTCACCACACGCGGCACGCCGCCCGCGAAGCGGATCAGCGGCACATAGGCATCGTAGAACGGCTCGAAGACAATCGCCTCATCACCTGGATCGAGGAAGGCCAGCATCGCGTCGGCCAGCGCCTCGGTCGCGCCGCTGGTCACCGTTATCTCGGCGTCCGGGTCGAGTGACCGCCCCCAGCGCCGTTCCCAGCCCGTCGCGATCGCCTGCCGCAGACGCGGCGTGCCGTAACTGACCGCGTACTGGTTGAGGTCGGCGTCAATCGCCGCCCGCGCCGCCTCTTTGACGAAGTCAGGGCCGGCGAAATCCGGAAAACCCTGGCCCAGATTGACCGCGCCATGCTGCACCGCCAACCGGCTCATCTCGCTGAAGACCGATTGCCCCAACCCCGCCAGCCGTTGTGCGCCCGCCGTCTCCACCATTTCCTGCTCCTCCCCGCAACCCAACCGCCCGGTATGGTACTACAGATGGCGGATGGCCTCTGGCCCTCACCGGCCGGGGTGGTAAGGGGGAGCGGCGAGTGGGGCAGGAACGCATTCCAGCCATGCGTCGTCCACCGGTCACATTTCCTCGTGTGGATTCGTCATAGATTTGACGGGGCGGCGACTCGCTCGTATGGGAGGCGTCGCCAGCAATGCTCGCAGAGGAGGACACAAGGGATGGCACAACAGTCTACCAAGAGCACCACCGGCAAGGCGCCCACAGGATTCACGGCCGAGGAACGCGCCGCGATGCAGGAGCGCGCCAAAGAAGTCAGGGCGGAAGCGCGCCGCAGCCCGCGCGCAAACAAGGAGGACGGGCAGAACGCCGTGCTGGCGGCGATCGCCGCGATGACGGAACCGGACCGCGCCCTGGCCGAGCGGCTCCACGCACTCATCACCACCAGCGCACCAACCCTCGCACCGAAAACCTGGTATGGGATGCCCGCCTATGCCCTGGACGGTAAGGTCGTCTGCTTCTTCCAGCCCGCGCAGAAATTCAACACGCGGTACGCGACGCTCGGCTTCAACGACGTGGCGCACCTTGACGACGGCGCCATGTGGCCGACCGCCTTCGCGCTGACGGAATTGACCACCGCCGACGAGGCGCGGATCGGCGAACTCGTGAAGAAAGCGGTGAGTTAGGCGCGCCCTAGAAGCTTGGCAATAACAGTCAATCAGCACATAAGGGGAGTAGAGGACAGGCCACAACCAGACGGTTGCAATGTGTCCCGCTCACGCCTGACGCATCCTCCCCACATATAGTACGATCCCTCTACAGCAAAGACCGGCCAATCTCGGGCAGGGTCGGACGATCGAGGAGGGCGCCGCGCGATGACCGAGACACTTTTCAACCGGCTGGCGGACGGGCCGCTGCTGTGCGACGGCGCGATGGGCACCCAACTCTATGCGCGCGGCGTGCCGCTCGACGAGTCCTTCGATGCGCTCAACCTCACCCGGCCCGAACTGGTGCAGGAGATCCACCTGGCGTATATCACCGCCGGGGCGGAAATCATCGAGACGAACACGTTCGGCGCCAACCGCTTCAAACTGGAGCCGTTCGGCCAGGCAGCGCAGGTGCGCGCCATCAACCTGCGCGGCGTAAAGATCGCGCGCGAAGCGGAGCGGCTGGCCGGTCGCCCGGTCCTGATCGCCGGCGCGGTCGGTCCGACCGGGCGCCTGCTCGCGCCGCCCGGCACCACCGATCCGGCCGCCGTGCGCGCGGCCTTTCACGAGCAGATCGAGGTGCTGGTCGAGCAGGGCGTAGACCTGCTGCTGATCGAGACGATGCCCTCGCTCGCCGAGGCCGAGGAGGCGCTCGCCGCCGCCCGCGCGGTTGACGACGCGATCCCGATCGTCGTGCAACTCACCTTCGCCGACGACGGCCGGACGCCACTGGGCAACACGCCCGCCGATGTCGTCGCGCGCCTGGGCGAGCTCGGTCTGCTGGCGATCGGTGCGAACTGCGGCACCGGCCCGCGCGATGTGCTCAACGTGGCGCGAACCATGCTGGGCGCGCTGGGCGGCGACCAGCAGGCGCCCTTCGTCGCCGGCCAGCCGAACGCCGGCTACCCCCAGCACAGCAACGGCCGGGTCATCTACCCCTCCACTCCCGGCTACTTCGCCGAGTTCGCGCGCGACCTGGCGGTGGCCGGTGGCCGGCTGCTTGGCGGCTGCTGCGGCACAACACCGGAGCACACACGCGCGATGCGCGCGGCGCTCGACGAATGGCGGCGGGAACGCGACCTGGCGCGGCAGCGCAGCCGTCCCACTGACGTCACGATCACGGCAGCGCCAGCCGCCGAACGGCCCAGGCGCGCGCTCCAGCCACCCGACGAACCGACCGAACTGGCGCGCAAACTGGGCAGTGGAAAATTCCTGGTGTCGGTCGAACTCGACCCGCCGAAGGGGCTGAACCCCGCGAAACTGCTGCGCGGCGCGGCGATGCTGCGCGACCTCGGCGTAGACGCGATCAACGTCGCCGACAGCCCGATGTCGCGCGTGCGGATGAGTCCCCTGCCCCTCTGCTACCTGATTCAGCAGACCGTCGGCGTCGAGACGATCATTCATTTCACCACGCGCGACCGCAACCTGCTGCGCCTGCAATCGGACCTGCTGGGCGCGCACGCGATGGGCGTTCGCAACATCCTGGCGCTCACCGGCGACCCGCCGAATCTGGGCGACTACCCCGATGCGACAGCGGTGTGCGACGTAGACTCGATCGGGCTGATCCAGATTCTCAGCCAGTTGAACGCCGGCGCCGATTCGTCGGGCAACCAGCTCGGTAAGCGAGCATCCTTCACGATCGCCTGCGCCGCCGACCCGACGCGCGCCGACCTGGCGGAAGAGGCTGACCGGCTTCAGCGCAAACTCGCGGCGGGCGCGAACTTCATCATGACGCAGATGATCTACGACCTGGCGAGCTGGCGGCGCTTCGTCCGGCTCTACGAGGAGCGGCACGGCCCGATCGCCGTACCGGTCATGCTCGGGCTGCTGCCGCTGCAAAGTCACCGCCAGGCCGAGTTCTTGCACAACGAAGTGCCGGGCATTGACGTGCCGGAAGTGATTCGCGAGCGGATGCGTCGCGCTGGCGCCGCTGGCCGCGAGGAAGGCATCAAGCTGGCGCAGGACTTGCTGCTCCAGATGCGCGAGGCGGCGCAGGGCGTCTACGTGCTCCCGTCATTTGACCGCTTCGAGATCGCGGCAGAGGTGCTGTCGGTACTGCGCCAGCCGGCCAGTGTTACCACGATGGAGTGATGCGATGGACGATAAGGCCAATCTGGAACGCCGGCGTCTGGTGGAGCA